>JBDSML010000092.1:0-9874 GCA_039915865.1 Gemmatimonadaceae bacterium
GCTCACCGCAGCGCTCGAACGCGTACCAGAGCTTCAGCTATTTCAACATGCGCGATTATGCGCTGGCCGATAAGAAGGCCGGCATCGAGCAGCTCGCAGCGCGCTATCCATTCATCGACATCAGCAAGGTAGGCATCTTCGGTCACTCCGGCGGTGGTTTCCTCACCGGCGCGGCCATGATGCTCCCGCCGTACAACGACTTCTTCAAGGTCGGCGTGAGCTCCTCGGGCAATCACGACAACAACATCTACAACCAGAACTGGTCGGAGAACAATCACGGCCTCAAGGTCGTGCCGGCGAAGAAGGATACGGCTCGCGCCCGCAACGGTCGCGGCATCGCGGACGCCACTGCCGGTGGGCCGAGTGAGAACGGCTCGGTAACGCAGCAGGGTTCGAGGGCCAGTGCGGCGGCCGACACGGTGATGGCGGACAGCACCTTCCAGATCCGCGTACCGACGAACATCGAGCTCGCGCCGAACCTCAAGGGCCGCCTGTTGCTGACCACGGGCGACATGGACAACAACGTTCACCCGGGCAACACCGTGCGTCTCGTGAATGCCCTGATCAAGGCGAACAAGCGGTTCGACTACATGGTGCTGCCGGGCAAGCCGCACGGCTATGGCGACATGCAGCCGTACTTCACGAAGCTGTTGATGGAGTACTTTGCCGAGAACCTGCTTGGCGACTACTACCGCGTAGACGCGAACATTCGGTAGGTCGATCGTGGTGTTGCACTGGAGGCCCTGCTCTCCGCAGCTCGTTATGAGGAGAGCGGTCCTTCCTGCCGGGTTGCTTGAAGGATCCCCGCGCGCGGTTTGCCAATGTAGTCTCAGGTGACTACATTGTATCATGCGGACGATTGGCATTCGTGAGTTGAAGGCGCGCCTGAGCGGCATTTTGCGCGACGTCCAGCGTGGCGAGCACATACTCGTCACGGATCGCGGACGCGTGGTCGCTGAGCTGCGCACGCCAGATGCGTCGCAATGGAGCGACTCCCCACGAGAAAGGGCACGCGCACGCCTCGCGGCAGGGGGAAATCTGCGCGTCGCGGAGAGTAACGCCTCAGTCTACCAACGCTCGCCGGTAAAGGCGCGAAGCGGACTTGCGCAGGACCTTCTCGACGCGGATCGCGGCGATCGGTGATCGTTTACGCCGAGTCGAGCGCCATACTCGCCTGGCTGCTCGGCGAGCCATCGCAGGAAGTCGCCATTCGCGCGATGGAGGAGGCGGAGCTGGTCGTCACCTCATCGCTCACGGGGGTCGAATGCGCGCGAGGATTGTCGCGCGCACGCGCGACAGGGCGAGTGAGCGGTGCCGACGAGCTGGCGGCCTTGCGCCTGCTCGATGTCGCAGAGAGGTCATGGGACATTCATGATCTCTCCGATCGCGTGATGAGCCTCGCCCGTTCGTCGTTTCCCGTCGAGCCAGTTCGTACCCTCGACGCAATGCATCTGGCTACAGCGATGATCTTTCAGGAGGCATTGGGCGAGGTGATCATCCTCTCGTTCGACGATCGCGTCCGCGAGAACGCCATCGCCATGGGCTTCGTTGTCCTGCCCGGGTAGATATCGGCTTACCCGTAACGCCCGCACAGCGGCCGCGCGCGCGCCCCAGCCCTTCTGATGCGCTCGCTAGCCCGAGAGTCTTAGGCATGTGGCATGCCTAGTCCAGCCTGAGCCATGACCCCTACGAGGCTGAATGCGCGAGTTCACCGATAGTCGAGGGGTCGAATGGCGAGTGTGGGCGGTGACTCCCGCGCACATGCACCCCATCACGCGCGGCGAAGACTACATGGACAAGCTTCAGGACGGCTGGCTCGCATTCGAGTCGGCGTCCGAAAAACGGCGTCTCGAGACACCCTATCCAACGGATTGGCAGACCGCCCCGCTGGCGCAGCTCGAACTGCTCTGTCGCCGAGCATCGCCAGCACCGAAGCGAAAGGCGGCCACACCAACCAGCCAACGTCGGGCGATCAGCGCGGTGGAGATCGAACGCGAAGCCGAAGCAAATGCCAACGCGCGTCGCACGTTCATGAGTCCGGGTGGACGCACGTGGACCGTCCGCGTGCACGAGTGCCTCGACCGCAAAGGCGCGGCGCAGACAGTGCTCCGCTTCACCGCCGGCGACCTCGTCCTCGAGCTCCTCGAGTGGCCGGAGAACTGGCGCGACCTGTCCGTCATCGAGTACGCCGTGCTGCTGCTCGATGCGGAGCCGCCGAGGAGGAGCGTGGCGGGCGATGGACCACAGCGTCGGCTCGACGACAGGGAGCCATGACGAACGCCTCTGCATCATCCGCCGCCACGCCGTGGATCGAGAAGTTGGCGCGAGCAGGATTTGCCGCGAAGGCACTCCTTTACGCGATCATCGGCGTCCTCGCGTTCCAGGCCGCACTCGGCAGCGGCGGCAAGACGACGGGAACCAAGGGCGCGCTGCGCGAAGTGCTCGACAAGCCATTCGGATCAATCGCACTGCTCATCATCGCTGTCGGACTGCTCGGCTATGCGGCGTGGCGCATCGTGGAAGGCTTCGCCGATCCCGAACGGAAAGGCAGCGACGCGAAGGGACTCGCGCTGCGCGGCAGCTTCGTGGTGCGAGGAATCGCGCACGCGATTCTCGCCGTGCAGGCGATACGGCTCGCGTCCTCACATGGCGGCGGCGTTCAGGATGGTGCGGCCGCGAAGGAAGCGACGTCGCGCGCCATGACGATTCCGCACGGCGAATGGCTGGTGATCCTCCTCGGCGCCACGGTCGCGTGCTTCGGTTTGTACCAGCTGTATCGAGGTGCCCGATCGAAGCTCAGCAAGCAGCTCGACTTCGGACGACTGCGCACTGAAGCGGGACCGTGGGCGATCGTCGTCAGTCGATTCGGAATTGCTGCGCGAGGCGTCGTGTTCGCAATGATCGGCGTGTTGCTGATCAAGGCAGGCTGGCACGGGAAGGCGTCGGAGAGCGGCGGCGTCGGCGATGCGCTCGCGGCACTGGGCGACGGCGCGAGTGGTCAGATCGTTCTGGCAATCGTCGCTGCCGGACTGGTAGCGTACGGCGCGTACGAAGCGGTTCAGGCGCGCTACCGGCACATCGACGCCACGGTATAGCGCCGATCGCGGATCGTTGGGCCGCGGCGCCAACCGTTCGCAGCATCGCAGGACGGTCTCCGGATCTGCAGCCGACGCGGCTTCGATCGACTTCGACGTGCACATGGGTGCGACTGTCCGCCACGGCATCGCCGCGTCAGGCACATTCTCGGCGCGACGCGCGCGCCAGGCCGCCGGTTGTGTCAGTGCGCCTCAATGCGTGAACTTGTGGCCGTCATGCACAGGGGCCACTGAATGAAACACGCGCGAATCAGCGTCGTCGGACTCGTCGTCATCACGCTCGCGTCGCTCGCGAGCTGCGGCGGCGTTCGCGGCATGGCATCGGCTTCCTCCGCGCAATTCGAGGCCACTGACTTCCGCCACGGCCGGTGGCTCAAGGGCAACACCCACACGCACACCATCGAGAGCGACGGCGACTCCCCGCCCGACTACGTCGCCAACTGGTACAAGATCCACGGCTACAACTTTCTCGTCCTCTCCGACCACAATGTCTGGGTCAATCCGGCGCGATTCGCGAGACTCGTTGACTCGTCATTCCTCCTCATCCCCGGTGAGGAACTGACGACGGCATTCCAGAAGAAGCCCGTCCACGTGAACGGCCTCAACATCGATCACGTCATCCCGCCCCAGACCGACACCACACTCCTCGGCACGGTCCAGAAGAACGTCGACGCCGTTCGTGCTGCGACGGGGGTTCCGCACATCAACCATCCGAACTTCGGATGGGCGCTCACACCGGCCGTGCTCGAGCGCGTCCAGCACGACAAGCTCCTCGAGATTCACAATGGCCATCCACTCGTGCACAACGAAGGCGGCGGTGATTCACCGGGCATGGAAGCGATCTGGGATCGCCTCCTCACCGGCGGGAAGCGCATCTACGGCATTGCCACGGATGACGCCCATCACTTCAAGGGCGAGTTCGCCGCCAACCGCGCGAATCCCGGGCGCGGTTGGGTCGTCGTGCGTGCCGACACGCTCGACGCCAGCGCCATCATGAAGGCGATGGAGGCGGGACGATTCTACGCCAGTTCCGGCGTCGAGCTCGACTCCATCGCCATCGCCGGTCCGGACATGGCGATCTACATCACGGAACGCGGCAGCTTCAAGTTCACCACCGAGTTCGTCGGCGCCGGTGGAAAGATCCTCAAGCGCACCGGCGCCAACCCCGCCACCTATCGACTCTCCGGTGGCGAGGTGTACGTCAGGGCCCGCATCATGGACTCCATGGGCTACATGGCGTGGGCGCAACCGGTATTCGTCAGCAGCCCGACAGCACCGTCGGTTCAGTAGGACTCGCCGGGACGTTCGGCTCCGTGTTCCGCTCCGAGTTCGGATACAGCAGCCAGCATCGCTTGGCGTACGGGGACGATGCCGACACCAACGACTGGCGGCGCACATCCTCCCACCGAAGTCCAGTCGCGTACAGCTCGAACTTTCGCTGCTGATAGATCTCGGCCATGATCTGCGCTTGCGTCGTCAACGACGTCAGCGGCAGTGCGGGCAGACACGCCTTCGGCTGGTTGCTCGTACCGCCACAGCGCGTGCGAACATAGTTCACCTGCGCCGCCGCAAGCGCCAGCTGTCCCGTATTCGCCCACGCCTCGGCCTTGATCAACATGATCTCGCCGGGCCAATAGATCGCGATGGACGATGTCGTCGCGGGGAACTGTGCGAAGCTCCTGATCGGCCGAACCGTTCCCGCCACCGTCGGCCCTGTGAGGTTGAACGCGACGCGTGCATCGCCCGCCTCGGCAACGACCCTCAGTGTGTCGCGCGGACGCACATAGCTCGAGCGCGAGCTCAAGTCGAACAACGGGTTGATCGCCTGGTCGCTGAACGGCATCACCGAGACGACCGACGTATCCACCTGCTGCGCCGCAGCGAGCGCCGCCGCCCAGTTGCCAGCGAGTCGCTGGTTGCGCGCCTGCATCGCGAGGATCGTGTTGCGGACGTCGAAGCCCTTGGCGCGAATCGCCGCGTCGAACACCGAGCGCGCCGTGAACTTGCTCTGCTGCACGAGCGCCGAGTCGAGCAACGCGATGATGCTCGCCAACGCGGTCGGTCGATCGACGAATACCTGCGTCGTCGCCTTCGGGTTGATGATGATCTTCTGGTACAACTGAATCAGGTCGCTCAACGACGCCGCCTTCAGCAGATACGACATCGCCAGGACTCCCGACTCCGTCTCGGCGCCGAGTGCCACGGGCGGTGCGTTGGCGATGAGGTCGTCGGCGGTCTTGATGGTCTGGTAGTGCGACTGCCACGGCGCCTCGACTGCATCATACGTCTCGGCGAGTGCGCCGACTTCCGCATCCTTGGACGACTGCAGCGCGCCGATCGGCGTGCCGAATTCGTCGGAGATGAGGCCGCCGGGATAGATGAACGCGCTCATGCCCGAGCCGTAGCGCGCCTGCAAGCCGATGGCGAGTGCAGTGACGCCCTCTCGGCTGCCGAGGATGGTCTCCTGCGTTGGTGCGTTGGGGTTGGTCTTGTCGAGGTTGCAGGCGCCGAGCGTCGCGATTGCCGCGAGGGCGAGGACGGATCTCCTTGTCATTGTTCCGTCCTCCTCAGTAGGTAGCCCGAATGCCGACCGACCACATTCTAGGAATGGGGTAGGTACCGAAATCGTTGCCGCGTTCCACGGTCGCCGAGGTAGTCGTATAGCCCTGCCGAGTAGGCGAGATCGAAGCTGCCGTGCACCGTGGGTGCCACGAGAAATCGTCGGACGGACGACGCGACGGGAACGACGTTGAACGCGCGTTGTTCGCGTTCGATCACGGCGAGGCTCTCACGATCCTGGTCGATGGCGATGAACGCTTCGACGTCGCGCTCCTGCACGGCGATGCTGCGCTGCGCTTCGCGCAGATGGCCGCACGCCAGCGACAGCATGCGCGGACTCTTGCGTTCCGCCGCCACCTCATCGATCAACGTTGCCAGCAGTTGCCGCCGCTCCTGCACGCTTCGGCACGCGGGATGACCGGTGCCGATCCATGAGTGCAACGCGGTGCCGAGTGTCGTGAGCGGACCAGTGTAGGTGGCGTCACGGTAGATGAGGTCGAGCAGCGGCGCATCGCCGGGATATCCGCGCGGCTTCTCAAACGCGCGATTGGTGAATGGCTCCTCCTGCAGCCTGGCGCGGAGCGGATGCGGTGCGACGACCTCATCGAGGAGAAGGCGCCACTCCGGTGTGCTGACGTGATCTCGAATCGTCTTCAGCTCGACGGCGAAGTCGTCCATGCCGCTGACGTCGCACCGCGCGATCTGCTCGTGGAGATGCGCGACGAGAGCGTGAAGATGATGGCGGTGATCGTGACCCGGGTGCGGGTGCGCGGCCGGCACACGCTTGATGCGGTGGGTGGCAGTATTCGCAGCAGTCATGGGAGTGGTGAGGAGTGGCGTCGTCGCCGAAAGGGGGCGTTGGAGTGCGAGTCATGGAGTAGATGGGATCGGGTGGGGAAATTCTCACGTTGGGAAGTGCGGACGTGAAAAAAGGCGCGACCTCGAGGATCGCGCCCCGTCGACGTTCGATCCGGCCTCGGCACCGTGGTTGCCTTCTTTGCTAGCTTCCACCCGAACCAGTGCCGCACGAAGCACCCGGATGACCGAACCGCTCCTTCGCACCACCGAACGCGGACTCTACTGTTCCGCCGCCGATATCTACATCGACCCCTGGCTGCCCGTCGACCGCGCCGTGATCACCCACGCGCACGGCGACCACGCCCGTTGGGGCAGTCGACACTACCTGGCATCCCGCGAGGGCGGCCGAGTTCTTAGGACGAGGCTCGGTGTCGACGCGAACATCGAGCTCGTCGAGTACAACGAGCCGCGCGTGATCAACGGCGTCCACATCTCCCTTATTCCCGCCGGCCACATACTCGGCTCGGCGCAGGTGCGGCTCGAGCACAATGGCGAGGTGTGGGTCGTCTCCGGCGACTACAAGACGGAGCCCGATCCCACCTGCTCGCCATTCGAAGTAGTCCGGTGCCACACCTTCATCACGGAATCGACCTTCGGCCTGCCCATCTATCGGTGGTGCGCGCAGGAGGAGACCTTCGCCGACATGCGCGCATGGTGGCGCGAGAACAAGGAGCGCGGGCAGGCGTCGATCGTCTATGCGTACGCGCTGGGGAAGGCGCAGCGCATTCTTGCTGGCGTACTCGGTGCGGGCATCGGTCCCGTGTACACCCACGGCGCGGTCGAACGACTGACCATCGACTATCGCGACAGCGGGATCCCGCTTCACGCGACGACGCCTGTCGCATCGCTGCCGAAGAAGTTCGACTACGCGGGAAGTCTCATCGTCGCACCGCCGTCTGCTGCGGGTAGCACCTGGCTTCGCCGCTTCGGCGACGCCTCCACCGCCTTCGGCTCCGGGTGGATGCAAGTGCGCGGTGCTCGTCGACGCCGGTCGATCGACCGCGGTTTCGTCCTCTCTGATCACGTCGACTGGCCCGCCCTCATCAATACGATCGAAGCGACGGGCGCCGAACAGGTGTGGGTCACGCATGGGTATCGTGAGCAGGTCGTGCGCTATTTGAACGACAAGGGAATTGCTTCTCAATCCATCGCCAGCCACTGGGAGGGCGAGGACGATCAGGGCGAAGCCGTCGCCAACGAAGAGGCGATGGCATGAAGCGATTTGCGCGCTTGTACTCGGCGATCGATTCCACAACGAGCACCAATCGCAAGGTCGAGGCGATGGTGGAGTATTTCGCCGAGGCCGCGCCTGCAGATGCGGCGTGGGCCGTCTACTTCCTCTCGGGCGATCGACCGAAGCGGTTGATTCCCGTCCGCCGCGTCGCGACATGGGCGATGGAGGAATCCGGCGTCCCCGATTGGTTGTTCGAGGAGAGCTATCACGCAGTCGGCGATCTTGCCGAGACGATCGCACTCTTGCTGCCGGAGTCGAAGGGAGGGGACCTGGATCTCCCGCTGCATGTGCTCGTCGAGAACAAGTTGCTTTCACTCGCCCAACAATCGGAAGTGGAGCAGCGCGAAGCGGTGCTCGACGCATGGCGACATCTTGCCGGCACGGAGCGGTACATCTGGAACAAGCTGATCACCGGCAGCTTTCGCGTCGGCGTCTCGGAGCAACTCGTCGTGCGCGCGCTCGCACGTGTGAGCGGCATCGAGGAAGGTGTGATCGCGCACCGCATGAGCGGGCACTTCACTCCGACGCCTGAGACCTTCGCCCGCCTCGTTGCCGCCGACAGCAGCGACGCCGATCGTTCGCGCCCATTTCCCTTCTATCTCGCCTACGCCCTCGAGGGCGAACTCGAATCACTCGGCGACGCACATGATTGGCAGGCCGAGTGGAAGTGGGATGGCATCCGTGCGCAGCTCATTCGGCGCGATGGGAAGACGTACATCTGGTCGCGCGGCGGTGAGCTCGTCACCGAGCGCTTCCCCGAGCTGTCGGCAGCGGCCGAGTTTCTTCCCGACGGCACGGTGCTCGACGGCGAGATCATGCCGTGGAAGGACGGCGCGCTTCCCTTCGCGCAGCTGCAGCGACGCATCGGTCGCAAGAAGCTCGGCCCGAAGATCCTCGCCGACGTGCCAGTGGTCCTGATCGCGTACGATCTGCTCGAGCTGGCCGGTCGTGATACGCGAACCGAACCAATGTCCGTCCGTCGAGCCGCACTCGCGGAAGTTCTGGCGAGCAGGCCAGGTGCGCGACCATTCATGCTGTCGCCGACAATCGCCTTGACCACATGGGCTGACGCCTGTGCGGCACACGGCAACTCGCGCGAGCAGCGCGCCGAAGGGTTGATGCTCAAGCGGCTCGACAGCGAGTACGGCGTCGGTCGTCGAAAGGGCAGTTGGTGGAAGTGGAAGGTGCAGCCGTTCAGTATCGATGCGGTGATGGTCTACGCGCAGCCCGGCCATGGCCGGCGCGCGCTCCTTCACACCGACTACACGTTCGCCGTGCGCGACGGGGACGCACTCGTTCCATTCGCGAAGGCGTACTCGGGACTGACCGACGTCGAGATCCGTGAGCTCGACAACTGGATCCGCCGGCACACGATCGAGAAGTTCGGGCCCGTGCGGCGGGTCGAGCCGGTGCAGGTGTTCGAGCTCGCGTTCGAGGGCATTCAGCATTCGCCGCGGCACAAGTCTGGGGTCGCAGTACGGTTTCCGCGCATCGCCCGGTGGCGGACGGACAAGCCGGCGTCCGAGGCGGATACGATCGAGACGCTGCGTCAGATCCTCGAGTCGGCCAAGTAGCCGCAGCGGGGTTATTCATTCCCGTTATCATACGAAACGGCCAGTTGGTATAATAACGCACCGCCCTATTCAATTCCCTGAAATAAGACATCAGCGTGACGCGGCTTGCGTCGCGCGCGGGTGTAGCGTTTGCGACAGCACGAAGGCGGCGTCGTTCGCGAGGTCATGGGCCGGCAACGAAGTCGCGTCTTCAGCTACGATCGACATCGCCAGATTCTCGGAGAAGGAACGGAACCGCTGTAGCATGACCGAACCCCGTGCGTCGAAGTCGATCGACATCGCCGAAAGGTGGTTCGTGTCGCGCGGATGGCAGCCGCTCGCCTTCCAGCGCGAAGTGTGGCAGGCGTACCTGCAAGGCGAGAGTGGGCTCGTGCACGCGGCCACGGGTACGGGCAAGACGCTCGCGGCGTGGTGGGGCCCGTTGCTTGAATGGCTCGACGCTGGCAACGCACCGACGGCCAAGCGCCCTCGGCGATCTGCCGCGCCGCCGCTGCGCGTCCTCTGGATCACACCGCTGCGTGCCCTCGCCGCCGACACACTCGCGTCGCTCGCCG
>JBDSML010000111.1:0-18668 GCA_039915865.1 Gemmatimonadaceae bacterium
AGCCGCCGCTATCCGCAGCGGCTCGTCGGCTCCAACTATCGTTATGCAGAGCCTTCTCTCTCCCGCCGAAGGAACGCCATCGCGGCCGGCGCACATGGGCCGCCACCACTCGTGGCGCGATACCCAACGCACCGGTCGCGATCTCTACTGTCCGGCGCCGTGGCTACGGCGCAATGGCCCGACCACGACGACACCTCGCCTAACACCCGTGCGCGACTGAACTCGTTCCGCCTCTACTTCAAAGCTCAGTTGCTATTTTCTCTCGCGCCGCATAACGCCCAAGTTGAGCTGCGGGCGACCTCATAAAATGCGAGCGCAGCGAGCTACCGCAACCGCCCGTCGGCTCCAACGCACGTTAGGTGTCACGCGGTATAGCCCGGGTACATGGGTAACAGAATAGTCCGGGAACATGGGTAACACTCCAACTAACCTGCACGACGAGCCCCTTGTCAGCGAGGTCCGTCGATGCCGTGGAAGGAGAATGGTCCTATGGACGAACGACTGCAGTTTGTACGGGACGCGGCCAGCGACCGCTTCACCATGAGCGAGCTGTGCGCCCGCTATGGCGTGAGCCGGCGGATCGGGTACAAATGGATCGCCCGCTACGAGGCGGAAGGGCGCGCTGGACTGATGGATCGGAGTCGCGCACCGCATCACTGTCCGCATGCCATCGCGCCGAAACTTACCGAGCTGCTCGTCGCGGCGCGCGAGGCCCATCCCCATTGGGGCGCACGGAAGCTCCTGAAGGTGCTGTCGGACCGGCACCCGCGGATCACCGAGTGGCCGGTGGCGAGCACCGTCGCGGAGTTGTTGGCGCGCCGCGGTCTGGTACAGCACCGCCGGCGTCGCCGCCCGTCGACGCACCCCGGCGTCGTGCGCGCGACATCCGATGCGCCGAATGATCTTTGGAGCGCCGACTTCAAAGGGCAGTTCCGCACGGGGGATGGGCAGTACTGTTTCCCGCTCACGATCGCTGATCACCAGACCCGCTTCCTGCTCGCGAGTCACGGTGTGCTCTCGACGCAGACGGTGACCGCGCGGCCCGTCTTCGAGCGCGCCTTTCGCACGTATGGGCTGCCCGTGGCCATCCGCACGGATAATGGCGTGCCCTTCGCCACCCAGGCGATCCCCGGTCTCTCGTACCTCACCGTCTGGTGGATGCGCCTCGGCATCGTGCACCAACGCAGTCGGCCCGGGTGCCCGCAGGACAACGGCGGTCATGAGCGCATGCATCGCACCTTCAAGCGGGAAGCGATCAAACCGGTGCGGCACACCTGTCGTCTGCAGCAGCGCAACTTCGATGGCTTTCAGCGCGAATACAACACGGAACGTCTACATGAGGCGCTCGGGCAGGAGACGCCGGCCTCGCGCTATCGCACCTCCCCGCGGCCGTTTTTCGATCGCCTACCACCGCTTGAATACCCCGGCCACTTTCTGGTGAATAAGATCACCACGGGCGGGACCTTTCGTTTTCAGAATCGCTTACTGTATCTCGCGAATGCGATGGTCGACCAACAGATCGGGCTAGAAGAGACCGACGATGGCATCTGGGCCATCCACTTCAACACGGTGTTGCTGGCGACCTTCGACGAACGGGATTGCATCATCACTGGCTGACAGAAAGTGTTACCCATGTTCCCGGACTACTCTGTTACCCATGTTCCCGGCTGTTCACGCTCGAAGATCCGTACCTCACGGGCGAGGCGCGGTCCCAGGGCGTCGCGCTGTGTCTCGAGATCGAAGCGCGCCTGCAGGTTGAGCCAGAAGCGATCCGTGGTGCCAAAATAGCGCGCGAGGCGGAGCGCAGTATCCGCCGTGACGGCGCGCGTGCCATGCACGATCTCGTTGATGCGGCGCGGCGGTACGGAGACATCCTGCGCCAACCGATACTGGGAGAGCGCCAAAGGCTCGAGGAAGTCGGCGAGCAAGACTTCCCCTGGATGGATGGGCGCGAGTTTGGCAGCCTTGCGTGTCGGCATCGAATGATCCTCAGTGATAGTCCACGAGCGCCACGTCGTATGCATCTCCCTCGTGCCAGCGAAAGCAGATGCGCCACTGGTCGTTGACACGAATGCTGTGTTGCCCGGCGCGATCGCCTTTCAACTTCTCGAGTCGGTTGCCGGGGGGGACCCGCAGATCTTCCAACGCCTCGGCGGCGTCCACGACGACCAGCTTGCGCAGCATGGTGCGTTGGAGCTCGCTCGGGAAGCGACGTACCGACTCGCGGCCGAAGAGCCGTTCCGTATCCCGGTCCCCGACGCTTCTGATCACCCCGGAATGTAGGTGGTGGAAACCATAACGTCAAGCGTTATTATGGGCGCCAGCTAACGCCCAAGTTCACTTGCAAAGGAACATAATAAATGCGAGCGAAGCGAGCTACGAAAGCTCCTTTGACAAGTGCAACGCCTCGTTAGACGCCGTGCGCGCCGCTGCCTGATTGGGCCTCGGATGTTGAGTGCGGGCCACCAGCTATGAGCGGAGAACAAGTTACCTGACGTTCTGTCTCGACACGGGTTGGGCCAGCTGCCGCACGAACCAATCGGCAATCGTGCCGCGAACTGCGGCCGGTGCGACGAGTGACGGCACAGCGATGTAGCGCCGCCAATCGCCGCTTGGGTCGGTTAGGAGCACGTGATCGACGCCCGGGAAGACGCGCACGGTCACGTCCGAATTGCCGCCGGTGCGGAGCGCGGCCGCGAGCCGATCCGCATCCCCCGCAGGCACCTGAAGGTCGGTGGCTCCGTGCACCACGAGCACCGGCGCGCGCACGTGCCGCGCGGCGACTTCTGGATCGAAGGCGAGGAGCGCCGCCTCGTGCCCGTGCCCATCTCGAATTAGCGAGTCATCCTCGGCCCGCGCAGCTGCCAGCACCGCCATCAACGCGGAGTCTCTGAGGCCTAGAAAACGCTCCGCACCGATTCGGTTCTGATACGCACTCAGGTCGCGCCCGGGACGACCAGGCGACGATACGAGCGCCACGGCGCGCACCAACGCCTCCGCTCGGACACGGCCGGAGGGATCACCCGAAATCGCTCCAGATGCGTCGGCAGCGACGAGCATCGCAGCGAGCGCACCCTCGCTCAGACCGAGCACGCCAAGCCGATCTGGGTCCACGTCCGAACGCGCGCGCAAGTAAGCGAGCGCTGCTCGCGCGTCGGCCGCACGCACCTGTACGGTCGCACTGGCCGACGTGCCTCCCGAACCGCCAATCCCGCGCTGGTCGTAGCGCAACGTGGCGATCCCGCGGCGGGCAAGCGTGTCGGCGATCTGCCAGAAGACGCCGGGGAGTGGCAACTTACCGTTATTGCGGTCGCTCGCTGTGCTGCCGTGGAGCAGCACGACGGCGGGCGTCGGTCCCTTATGCACCGGGCGGGTGAGCGTCGCTGCGAGCGTCACTCCTGCTCCCGCGTTGATCGCCACTGACTCGACGACATATGGCGCACCAGCGGGCGCTCCATACGCCGGGGCGAGCCCATAGGCCGAGGCGGGGAGTGACGGCACGGCGTCGATCGTCCATCCTTCGGCCGGGACGACGGCGTGGACGAGACACCCCGCGCTGTCTACCTGCGCGAGGAGCTCGGTCGACGGCGCACCGTCAGTGTGGAGCATCACGCGCGCCGAGTCCCGTCCCACGAAGGTGACGACCGCCGTATCCCGGGTGCTTGCCGCACCGAAACGGAAAAGAGGGATGGCAAACGGACTGCCGGGCGCCGACGTCATCGCGATACGCGCGTGCGCGCTCCTGAGGAGCACGTCAAATAGCCCGGGCGTGGCGTTCCAGAGCGGCGTCCGGCCGCGGTTGCTCACACCGGCCGGCGTGCTAGGCGGGGGCGGCGCGAACGTGACGCTGTCCGCGACGGCGCGCGCGGGCGGGCTTAGCTCGAAGGCATAAGTGGTGACCAGCGCCTCGGCGTCCAGCGTAACTCGGTAATCGACGCTCATGAGCCGCGCGACCACGGCGCTCCCCGTCATCGTCAGCCCTGTCGCTGGAGTACCCGCCCAAGTGACCCGGTCAACCGCAGCAGTGTCGTTGCCGAACCGGATGACCAAGACCGCGGTGTCACCGCGTGCGCACGCCATCGATGGATCCGTGCCAAACCGAGACGTTGGCATTTGAAACGAAGTGCAGCCGGCAAGTGCGGCCGCAGCTACCGATAGCACTCTCGCCCCTCTACCGATGTGCACTAACGATCTCCGGATTGAGAGGAGCCAAGCCGCGACAGGCGGCCGAGCCAGCAACTGCCGACAGAGGATGTCGGTGTCTAACGCTAGTTATACAACCACAATATCCTGCGAACCGGAGAAAAGCACGCTTCGGGTTGCAGCATCTGGCCGGCGCACAGACAAAGGGGAACGAACGTACCTCGTTTTGCTGAGGCGGGTTAGCCACGACCTACAGCCTCAGCGCGCGTCGCTACGCGGCAGGCGAATGCTGGATAAGCGACAATGTCAGCCGCTTTCGGACGAGGCGCGCTCCTAGCGCCCACCTTCGCGCCGACGTCGCACCCTGCCCTCCCCCCGGCCGACCGCGCGCGCTACAGCCGATCAGCGGGACTCACGACACCCAGTCCCCCGCGATTGAGCACGTGCGTGTAAATCATGGTCGTCCGAACATCCGTGTGGCCCAGCAGTTCCTGCACCGTCCGGATGTCCGCTCCACCCTCGAGCAGGTGAGTCGCAAAGGAGTGACGTAGCGAATGACACGTCACGCGCTTGGTCAGTCCGGCGGCCAGCGCGGCTCCCCGCACCGCGCGCTGCAGCACGGATTCGTGCAGATGATGCCGACGCCGCACTCCCCACGCGTCGGTGTACACACGACGCGCCGGGAAGACGTACCGCCACCGCCATTCCCGGCACGCGTTCGGATACTTTCGCTCCAGTGCTGCCGAGAGCCCGTCCGTCGCGACATGCGCGCGAGTGTCACCAGCATACCGCTTCTCCTGCGCGCGCAGCCACGTGCGTACCCCGGGCACGGCCAAGTCCGCGAGCGGCGTGCGCCGATCCTTGCCACCCTTGCCGTTGCGCACCAGGATCTCGCGTCGGTCGAGATCGATGTCCTTGACGCGGAGCGAGACGCACTGCGAAATCCGCAGGCCGCCGCCGTACATCAACGCCACACACAATTGCGTCGGTGGGTGCACACCATCCATCAGCGTCCGCACCTCGCGCTGCGACAGGACGATTGGCACATAGCGGCTGCGCCGCGCAGGCGCGATACCGTCGATGGCATCGAGAGGTTGTCGCAACACCACGTCGTACAGAAAGCGCAGCCGGCGGGCGTGATGGATGACGTACCGCCGAATCCAGTACACATAGGCCTGCTCGGTTCGCACACTGTAGCGCCTTGCGCGCACCTCGTGACGGACACGCTCGAGCAGCCGAAATGGACGACCGGGATGCTCGGCCGCTTCGAGATGCGATTCCGGAACGCGGGGGAGACGGTCGGAGGACACACGACATGATATCCATCATTCGCGACGACGCCGCACCGAATGCCCGCCATCCGTACCGGTCGCGCGCACGATCAGGGAGCTGCCGACTCCTCCCACACACTCTCACTCGACGACTCCATCTGGCGGATCACCATCTCGTAGTACCCCGCCCGCGCTTTCATCAACTGATCGTGCGTCCCCTGCTCGACGATCCGCCCATCCTCCATCAACAGGATGAGGTCGGCCCGACGAATCGTCGACAATCGATGTGCAATCACGAACGTCGTTCGCCCCGCCAATAGACCCGCCATCGACGCCTGGATCAATTGTTCGCTTTCCGTGTCGAGATTGCTCGTCGCCTCGTCGAGAATGAGGATCTGCGGCGACTTGAGGATCGCGCGCGCGATGGCGAGCCGCTGCTGCTGTCCGCCCGACAACTTCACGCCGCGCTCGCCGACGAACGTCTCATAGCCCTCGGGCAGCTTGGCGATGAACTCGTGCGCATTGGCGCGATGCGCCGCGTCCTCGACCGCGTCGTCCGACGCATCGACTCGGCCGTACGCGATGTTGTCGCGCACGGAGCCGTCGAAGAGAAAGACGTCCTGCTGCACGATCGCGAGCAGGTCGCGATACGTCCGCAGCTTGAAGTCGCGAATGTCCACGCCGTTGACGAGAATCCGCCCCTCGGTGGGATCGTGAAAGCGCGCCACGAGGTCAGTGATGGTGGTCTTCCCTGCTCCGCTCCGCCCCACGAGCGCGACCACGGATCCCCCGCGCACGGAGACATTGAACTCCTGCACCACGGGCCGTCCTTCGCGGTACTCGAACTCGACGTTCTGTATCTGAATCTCCTTCACGACACCAGGTGCATCGATCGCGTCGGGACGATCCGGCTTCTCGTCCTCCATCGCCAACACCTCGAACACGCGCTCCATCGCGGCGAGCGACCGCTGCAGCTCGGAGAACGAGTTGACGATGTTCCAGACAGGATTCATCAGGAGGAACGTGTACCACTGGAAGGCCATGATGTCGCCGACTGAGGCCCTGCCTTGCACATTCAGGTACCCGCCATACCACACGATGACGACGTTCACCATCGCCGTCATCAACCCCCACGACGTCCACAGCGCGAGCTCCCGACGGTGCGCGAACAGTTCCTTGCGCAGGATGGTGTGACGGCCCGTCATGTAGTCAACGAGCTCGCGCGCCTCCCGGCTGAAGGCACGCACGACACGAATGCCGGAGAACGTCTCGCCGACGCGGCCATCGATGATCTCGGCGTCCTTGCGCACGGCGCGGTAGATCGGACGAATGCGCTTCGACGACCAGAAGCTGATGAACACCGCGCCGGGAATGACGGCCATCGCCATCAGCGCAAGCCGCCAGTTGAGCGTCATCAGCACGCCGATGCCGATGACGAGCCTGATGATGGACAGCGCGGGCGACACGATCGCCATCTGCAGCAGGCCGGTCGTCGTCTCGACGTCGCCGGTGAGGCGCGAGAGGATGCCGCCGGTCTTCATGTCCCACAGCCTGGGCAGCGGCAGGTGCAGCAGTCGATCGAACAAAGAGCGCCGCAGCGACAACATCACACGGACATTGAGGATCCGCTGGCGATAGTCCTTCAGCAGGCCGAGCACGCTCGAGAGCGTGATGACGACGAGGAAGGTCGCACCGGCGAGATTCAACCGGATGACGCGAGCCGGCGTGTCGAGCGCCTTGTTGAGCAATACCTTGTCGATGATGTACCGCATGAACAGCGGCTCGACCATCTGGATGCCCGCGGCGATCAGCGCGAAGGTGAACACCACGCCGATGCGGAAGCGGTACGGCCACAGCCATCGGACGTACTCGCGCAGGTATTCGCGACGCTTGCCGCGGAGGATGCCCTTGGACTCCACCGCGACGACGGACTTCTGCCCAGCCGCTGCCTCCGCCGCATCGTCGAGGCGGCCGTGCTTGTAGTCCTCGACGAACTCGTGATACCGCTGGCGCGACGACGTGGGATGGGTCATGGCTCCTGCAACCTACGTCGCCGCGCGAACGTGTGACTCGAGAGACGACCCGGTGTACGACGCCTTGCACGCGGCGATGTCCTCCGGCGTCTCCGTCGCGACGACCTCTCCTCCGGCGTGGTCACCCTCGGGCCCGAGATCGATGACGTGGTCCGCGGTCTTGATGACCACACGCCGTGACGTCCTCGATGCCAAGGGTTCGCGAGAAGTAGTTCGCGATCTTCGGAGACGAGCGTGCCTCGCCGGCCTCACGCAGGTGGTCGATGATCGGGGCGAAAGGACCGCCGCTCGCTCGCCCAGATACGCGTCGATCGTCTCGAGCGCCGCCTGCGCGGCAGGACTTCGCGATCCGCCAGTTGCCGTGTAGAGCATCCAGAGCGCAGTGTAGTCGAGATCGCCGCGCGAGAGAGCTGCATCTTCGTGTCGCGCTCGCCGAGTTCGCCGAGCCGATCGAAGAGGGCGGCGAGGGACTCGTCGTGCGTGTACAGCAAACACGAGCAGCGCTGAACGTGTCGCGAACGGACGCAGTCGCGGGCGCTGGCGTCTTGCGCGGCCGAGTGGTCACGGCAGGAGCTTCGCCGTCTTGATGTAGTCGACCTTCGGGAACATCCGCTTGAGGTACGAATTCCCGAGCGTCGCGACGAGATGGTAGTTCACCGTCTCCCCGTAGCCGCTGTAGATCGAATCGACCACCGGCATTCCGTCGACGACACGACCAATCGGCGCGAAGCCGTCGGCGTCGAGACTCTTGCCGTTGTCCTTGAGGTTGAAGAAGAGCTGGTGGGTGCGCGTATCCTTTCCATCGCTCGCGAACGTGAGCGTTCCGCGGTCGTTCTTCTGAAGCACCTTGTCGTCGGGGATCGTCTTCGCTTCCCACACTTCGTTGATCTTGCGGTCGTTGTTCACACCGAACTGCGCGATGAACTCCGGCAGCACGCGAAAGAATCCGTTGTCGTCGAAGAAATGCTCGGCCACGAGATCATAAAATCTGTCGGCGCCGTTCGGTGCCCATGCGCGCTTTACTTCGACGACGAAGGTGCCGCGCGTCGTCTCGAACGCGACACGGAAGGAATCGGGCGCCGGACCCACAGGTGCCGTGCGCGCTGGCGTCGCTGGCTTGTCGTTACACGCGGCAACGAGGGGGACGGCGACCAGCATCACACACAGGACGGCGCGGCGAACGGATGGATCGAACAATCGGAGCTCCCTGGCCATGCGTGATCGGATGGATGACTTCATCATGCCAACTCGGCGCCCGCGCCGCCAGCCGTCGCCAGCCGAGGTTCATTGCGTGTGCTTTCCGGGAGCACTAACATTGCTCCCCCCCCCGATTCGGGTGGAAGGCTCACGACACACCTCGAGGAGAGACGTATGAACACGGTCATCCGACGGTTGCGTGGTTTCACCCTGACGGCGGCGTTGATTGCCGTCGCGACACCAGTGCAGGCGCAGCACTGGGCTGGTGCCATGTCGGGCGCGAACGAGAACCCGGCGAATCCCTCGACGGCGACGGGCTACATCGACGTCTACCTCAGCGGGAGCTTCCTCACGGTGAACATGTTCTGGCAGGGACTGCTCGGCGGTAACCCTGCCGCGGCGCACATTCACTGCTGCGTCGCGCCCGGTAGCAACGTCGGCGTGGCCGTTGGCTTCACCAGCTTCCCGGCTACGACGTCGGGCACCTACAGCAATGTCTTCGACCTGTCCGATCCGACGGTGTACACGGCGGCCTTCCGGAACACTTTCGGTGGTGGGACGGCTGCGGGCGCGCAGGCGGCGCTCATCAATGGAATGAATGCTGGGAATGCGTATTCCAACATTCACGACGCGACGTACCCAGGTGGCGAGATCCGCGCGAATCTCGTGGCGACCCCGGAGCCCGCGGCCATCGGCCTCACCGCGACCGGACTCATATTCCTTGCAGGTGTGTCCGTGCGTCGTCGCCGTCAGGGGTAACATCAGGCGCAACGGCGCAACGGCCCGGTTTCCATATGGAGACCGGACCGTTGTCGTTCTCATTGTCGAGCCAGGTGCCGTGCGCGATCACCGTGCGCTAGCGTCCGCGCTGCCCCGACTTCGCAGAGGTCGCCTGCGGTTTTGCCGTGCGTTGCGGCTTGGGCGGCGGCGCTACCTTGAGCTTGGCAGCGGGCGCGTGTTGCGCTGTCGGTTGCTTCTTCGAGAAGTCGGGGATGTCGCGGTGTCCTTTTCGCTTCATGATGATGCCTCCATTCGTTACGCTCGACGGCGCCGAAGTAGCGCCAGTCCAACGATGCCAGTGGCGAACAGTGTGAACGTGGCCGGCTCGGGGACGGGCGCCACGGCGACGACCGCAAGGTTGTCCAGACCCGTGTTGAGCTGCCCTCCCAAAGTGCTGACGAACTGCACCGACGTGATGGGCGTGGCAACCGACGCGATGAATCCGTTGAACTCGAGAAACGCGCTGCCATTGTATCCGATGCTGCCGAGCAGGGTTGCACCGTTGAAGAAGCTCGCCGTCGCTGGTCCGCGTCCGTTGTAGTAGACGTCGAGTCTCATGGGAGACTCCCAGGGGGGACGGCGCGTCGAGCATAGCACCAAACGGATGGCGCAGCAAATCGAGGTGCCGTCGCTATTGCCGCGAGAGCTCGACGCGCCGGTTCCGCGCGCGCCCTGCCAATGTGGTATTCGTCTCGTGCGGCCGCGATGCGCCGTATCCGCCGCTGGTGAGGCGGCCTTCCGGAATTCCGCGCGCCACCAGCGCCGCTCGCACCGCTGCAGCCCTCCGCGACGAGAGATCCAGGTTCCGTGCATCGCCACCAACATTGTCGGTGTGGCCTTCCACCTTCAACACCCAACCTGGCTGGCTCTTCATCACGCTGACGATCTCACGGAGAACGGGCTCCGACTGTGGCTTGATCGTCGCGCTGTTGAAGTCGAAGTAGATGCCGTACAGGGCCGTGCGACGAGTCTCCGCGAGCTGCCGCTCCATGTTCCTCGGCGCGTCGGTGACGGGAAACTCGATCTTGATCACGTCCAGCTTGTCTGCCCCGATCGTGAAGCGAAGGGTGATGGGATTCTCGATGTCGTCGAGGATGAACAGATCCGCATTCTCCGCGGCATCTCCCTCGCCGAGGCGTCCGCGCAGGTGCCACGCGCTGAGCATGGTCCGCTTTCCGTTGACCAGCACAGGTAGCAACACCGGTCGTGGCTCGGCCACCTTGATGAGCCCCGACGCCTGCACTCGACTCGCGAATCCGCCGGCAATGCCACTCGACTTGCCGACGGAGCCCAGCAGGTCGCCGACGAGTCCCGCGAGTCCGCCAGCGCGTCCGTCGAGGGTCAACTGCGTCTGTCCATGTGCGCGCACGTCCTCCAACACAGCCGACGAGACGCCAGTCGCGGTGGTTCCCGCAATGAAGTCCTCGTCGCTGGTGTTGAACACATACTTGAACGTGCGGGCGGTTTTCAGGTCCTGCTTTCCGACGACGCGGACGACGCTCACCGGTTCTGGCTTTTGCCCGGCGATTTGCGGTGCATCCCCCGTGATGGTCATCGCCACCCCGCGCGCCGTGATGCCGTCGACGAACGACATCGCTTCGTAGTCGCCCTCGGTCGCATGCACGGCCTTGACGATGGTCAGTCCGGCGACGACGGGAATCCTGAGCGGTTGCGTGGTTTGGCCGCGCGCCGAACTGCACAGGAGCATGATGGCCAGCGTCGAGGCAATGGCGCGCTTGTTCACGTCATCGGCCGGCCGAGGAACCGGCCAAGGGCCTTCTTCGCCTGCGCCTTGGGGTCGTCCTTCGTTTCGCTCTTTCCGTTGAGTGAGTCGGACATGGCGCCGAGTGCGTCGAGTGGCGACGCGGCCTTCGCGTAGTCGGACGGCACTTCGAAGACGCTCGCGCTGATCGACGCACGCTTCACGTTGGACAGCGTCATCGTCATCGTGCTCGAGTTGCTCTTGCCGTTGGTCACCGACGCACTCGTCCTGATGCTTTTCAGCATCACGCCTGAGCGCATTTTGGTGTAGGCCTGTGTGAGCTCGTTCGTCAGCTCCGCCATCGGACCCGTCGCAGCACTCGAGGCGGGGCGCGCCAGCGGATTCATGATGCCGTCCAGCTTTGGTGCTACCCACAGGTCGGTCGTCGAGTGCTCGACTGTCTCGCTGGTGCGTCCCATGATCGACGTCTTCATGGTGTAGTCATCGGTGATGCGGTACTTGAGCGTCGCGTAACCCTCGATCGTCTCGCCGGCGCCGAGTTCCTCGACGTTCACGCGGACGCCGCTGAGCTCCTGCTTCACCATCCCGCTGACCATCTGCTGGAGTCCCGCCGTGGATTTTGCCAACTCACTCGGGTTGAGCTCCAGGTATTCGCGCTTCGCGGGATCGACCATGGTCGTGGTTCCCTTGGCCGGATTCATGATCATGTAGGTGCCGGCGCCCATCATGCCTCCCCGCGACATCGACTCGGTGATATCGAGTCGTGACTTGCCGCCCGCGAATTGGCCGTGTGCCGCCATGAATGTGCGCGTCTCAGGAGAGCCACCGCGTCCCGTGCCCGAGCCAGTCGTGAGGATGTCGTAGCTGAGACCCTGTGCGCCGGCGCCGGAGGCGAGTGCGACCGAGAGCGCGAGCGTGGCAAGGCAGGGTGCCCGCATCGTGATGTTCGTCTTCATTTGATGTCTCCAGTTGGGTGAGAAAGGGGCGTCTACAGCTTCGCGAGCGTCTTGCGCGCGATAGCCTTCTCCTTCTCGAACAGCGCGCGTCCCACGGCGCTGTCGGTGAGGAGCGCCATCATGTTCGTCGGGATGATCTGCACCATCACCGTGTAGTCGCCCTTGCGTGCGGTGAGCAGCGTCATGCTCTGCGTCGCTTCGTCGCCGACGTCTGCAATGGGTCCACTCGGCATGCCCTTGATTCCGCCGGGAGCCATGCCGCTCGTGAGATTGCCACCGAGCTTCGCACCTCCGATCGACGCCTTCTGCAACGCCAGATGCTCGGCGGGATCCGAGTAGTCATTCGCACCGATCCACTGAACACCGATCGACATTCCGGCGGGATTGGTTTCCGTCGTGTAATGGCAGTTCGTGCTGGTCGAGTGTCCATCGTCGTCGGACTCGGCTTTCGTATACGTCTCGCCGATGATCGCACTCACCTCTTCCTTCGGCATGAGCGTACATGCGACGACGCGCGACGAGTGCGGCGCCGACGCTTCGGCCGCATCGGCCTTCTTGTTCTGGAGCGCTTTTCCATCGCACGCTGCGATGGCCACGGCGAGCACGAGGGCGGCACCGAGTCGCTGCATATCCATTGATCGAATCATGTTGAGTTTCTCCCTTGTTGAGTGGTGGTCGGAGACGCGCGTCGCGCGTCACCGCACGGGCAGCGACAGCGACGGATACGCGACGAACCGCGACGTGATGAGCCCGGCCACGAGGAAGAGTCCGATCGCACTGACGACGGCGGCCGCGGAGTAGCCCAGCGCGCGTTCGCGCGGTGCGCGCATCAGCACCGGCAGTCCGAGATAGATGAGGTAGAGTGAGTACAGTCCGGCGATGCCGAGGATGCTCAGCGCTGGCGCGAGCGACGCGATGCCGGCGATGTAGCTCGCCGTGCTCGCATACGCGGCGACCTTGAGCGCCTGAATTCGATTCGGCGTCCCTCCGAAGTGCGGCGCGAGGAGGTCGATGATCACGGCGAAGACATAGATGCCGACCAATCCGAGCGCGTATTGGACGACCGCACTCACGAGCGCCGAACCGAGCGGCACGCGATAGCTGCCGCCAAAGGGCAGCCTGACGCCCATGACGCTCGTTCCAATCAGGGTTGCGATAGGCGGGATCGCCGCGAGGGGAACGATGTACCCCAGATAGAGGTCGGACGCGCGTCTCTCCTCGCGCTCGATGACCGGCCACTCGGTGGCGGGCTGAAGGAGGATTCGGCGGACGCGCTGAGGAAGCGTGCGCACGACAGGGGTGGTCGGGATGGCGCCAACGGTTGTAGCCATGCGTGGGGCCTCGATCGAGGTTCGGGAAGCGTGGACGTCCGAGTGTCTGCCGGCTCGGGAGCTACTTGTTTCCCCCTCTGCGGCCGGTAGACTTTCGAGAAGGTCGCGGCCGCGTGTTATTCCTCCGCGTCAGTGGCGTTACCGCGCGAGGTAACGGCATTGTCCCAGCACCCATGGGCTGCTTTTCGCGCCAGTGGTGCTTTCGATGCCGCGGTTTCGGACCCTTGGTCGATTGGAGCTCGTTGTCGGGGAACCGTCGGCGACGCATGTGCTCCCGGCTCAGCCGAAGCGCCTCGCGCTGCTCGCCTATCTCGTGTTGGCGAAGCCGCGCGGGCCGCACAAACGCGATCTCCTGCTTCCGCTCTTCTGGCCGGACCTGAACGCGGAGGAGGGTCGGCGGGCGCTACGTCAGGCATTGCATGCACTGAGACGCCATCTCGGCGCGGACGTCCTGCAATCGACGCGCGACGATCAGGTGACGGTGGTTGGAGACGGCTCCTGGTGCGACGCGGTCGCGTTCGAGCAAGCGATGGTCGACGGACGCCCGCTCGACGCGATGGCGCTCTATCACGGCGCCTTTCTGGATGGCGTCTTCGTCTCTGACGCGTCGGCCGAGTTCGAACAGTGGGTGGAGTTGGTGCGAGGCCAGCTGCGCTCGCGAGCCGCGACGGCACTGGATGCCTTGGCGGCCGAGGCGCGCTTCTCGGGCGATCACGCGGCCGAGGTTCGTTGGGCAGCGGAGGCATCGCAGCTCGCGCCTGACGACGAACCGCGTATTCGCGTGCTCATGCAGGCGCTGCGCAATTCCGGCGATCGCGCGTCGGCACTGCGTACGTACGAGCGGTTCGCTGAACATCTGAGCGAGGAATTCGACGCCGAGCCGGCGAAGGAGACTGAGGCGCTCGCGAATACCATTCGTCTCGCGCCGCCAGTGCCCGACGTCCCACTCCACGTCGAGGAGGCTGCACTCGAGTCGCGGCCGGAGCCCAGTGCATCGCCCCGTGTTTCCGCGCCGGCGGTTGCCCCGCGGCCGAAGGTCCGGCGGCGATGGCTCGCGCTTGCCGCGAGCGCACTCGTGATGACGCTTGCCGTATGGCGCTTCGCTGCCGGCTCGAGGGCGACGAATGGTGGGGCCGACGGCATTCTCGTCGCGGATTTTCGCAATCACACTCGAGACTCGCTGTTGGCCGGCGCCATCACCGAAGCGCTGCGCGCCGATCTCTCGCAATCGCGCAAGACACGCGTGATGAGCCGCGCGCAGGTGCAAGCCGTGCTGAAGCGAATGCAGCAGCCGGTCGGAAGCATTCTCTCCGATGCGCTCGTGAGAGAGGTCGCCGAACGGGATGGCGTGAAAGCGTTCGTCTCCGGAGACATCTCGTCGCTGGGGAACGGCTTCACCGTGTCGGCGGAGCTGATCTCCGTGAAGGGCGGAGAGATCCTCGTCTCCGTGCGCGAAGATGCAGCCGACTCCACGAAGCTTCTCGGCGCGGTGGATCGCGTTTCGGATCAGCTGCGCCGCGGCATTGGCGAGTCGCTCTGGGCAGTGCGCGCGAGCCTGCCGCTCGAACAGGTCACGACCTCGTCGCTGCAGGCGCTTCGGCTCTATTCGCAGGCTATCCGCGTCGGAGAAAAGGAGGGAGACAACCGACGCTCCATCGCGATCCTCCGACAGGCGGTGGCGCTCGACACGTCGTTCGCCATGGCCTATCGACGGCTCGGCGTCTACCTGCGCGACTATGGCGAGCGCGCCGCGGCGGATGACGCGCTTAGTCGTGCGTTCCGCAATCGCGACCGCTTGCCTGAGCTCGAGCGGTATCACGCCGCCGGCTCGTACTACCTCAACGTCTCGCTTCCCGACAGCGCGATCGCCACGTACCGGGCGCTGCTCGCACTCTATCCGACCGACACGCGCGGGCTCAACAACCTTGCGACGGTCTACATGGACTTGAAGGACTTCGCCCGCGCCGAGGCGCTCTATCATCGCGCGCTCGAATCCGATTCGTCCATTGCGCTGATCTACAACAGCCTCGCCACCGACCAGCTCAATGGCGGCCGGTACGATGCGTCGGCTCAGACGCTCGTGGTGCGTGCGCGGAAGTTTCCCGTCTCACAGGAAGTGGAGGCGATCACGGCGTCAATCAGCCTTGCGCGCGGCGACATTGACGCCACGCAGCAGCGCGCCGAAGCGATGCTCGCCGCAGCAGGCAGTGAGGGAGACGGCCGCACCGAGCCACTCAAGATGCTCGGTACACTCGGGATGATTCGCGGTAGACTCGACGACGCGGAGCGGTACGAGCGATCCGTGACGGATTTGCAGGACCGACACGATCAGTCGACTTTCTCGCTCACCGCCGCGATCGTACTCGGCTTCATCGACATCTGGTACCGGCAGATGCCGGAGCGTGGCCTTGCGGTCATCGACTCGACGTTGCGGCGTCACCCGCTCGACTCCATCGCTCCGCTCGATCGCAATTATGGTTTCCTCGCCTACGCCTACGCGCTGGGCGGTCGTCCGGCGCGGGCGCGCGCGTTGCTCGCGGACCTGATGACGGCGGAGCATGTGTCCGGTGCCACGCCGGGCGGCCTCGGATTGCGTGACGAAGGGTCGTACCTGCGAGCGCTCGGCACCACGGAAATCGCGGAGGGCCGATTCGCGCAGGCGGTGGTGACCCTCCGGCGCGCGGTCGCTCTCTCGACCTGTCCCAACTGCGCGCTCGCGGACCTCGCGCGCGCCTATGAACTGGCGGGCAAGCCCGACTCGGCGATCGCGATGTTCGAGCGCTATGTCGTCACGCCATGGTCCGAATGGCAAAACGCAGAGGGTGAGTTCCGCGTACCGGCCTATGAGCACCTCGGGCGCCTCTATGAGGCGCGTGGCGATTCGGCCCATGCGATCGCCGCGTACGACAGGGTGTCGACGCTGTGGCGTGGGGCGGACGCTGAACTGCAGCCGCAGGTGGCGGACGCACGCCACCATGCGGCTCTCCTGCGCCGACGGTGAGGACCTACTAGACGAGCGTCAGCCATCCCCGCGCATCCTGCCGCTCGCCGTGCACCGTCGCGAAGAACTCGTGCTGCAACAGCGCGGTGACTGGGCCGCGGCGCCCATTTCCAACCTGGAGTCCATCCACGGACTTCACCGGCGTCACCTCCGCCGCCGTGCCGGTAAAGAAGACCTCGTCCGCTGAGTAGAGCGCCTCGCGCGGAATACGCTCCTCGCGCACCGGGATGTCGCTCGCGCGCGCCAGCGTGAGCACCGTGTCGCGCGTGATGCCCGGCAAGATCGACGACGCTGCCGGCGGCGTGACGAGCACGCCGTCGCGCACGAGGAAGATGTTCTCGCCGGACCCTTCGCTCACCGTTCCCGAGGTGTCGAGCGCGATGCCTTCCGCGAAGCCGAGTCGCTCGGCCTCCATCGCGATGAGCTGGCTCGACACGTAGTTCCCGCCCGCCTTCGCGCCGGTGGGAATCGTGTTCGGCGCGGGGCGCGTCCATGACGAGATGCCGACGTCCACGCCGTGCTCGAGAGCGTCGTCGCCGAGGTACGCGCCCCATGGCAGCGCGGCGATCATCAGCTCGACCGGATGTCGCACCGCGTTCAACGTCAGTCCGCCGACGCCACGCCATGCGAGCGGCCGCAGATACGCGTTGGTGAATCCGTTCCCGCGAACGACATCTCGACACGCGGCGACGAGCCCTGCCTCGTCGAGGGGAAGCGGCATCCGATACAGTCGCGCGGAATCGCGCAGGCGCCTCATGTGCTCGCGGGCGCGGAACAGCGCGGGCCCGCGCGACGTCTCGTAACACCGCATTCCCTCGAACACCGACGATCCATAGTGCAGCGCATGCGTCATCACGTGTACCGTGGCCGACTGCCACGGCACGAGCCTGCCGTTGAACCAGATCAACTCCGGCAGCGCGCCGAGCGGCACGTTGGCCGGCGAAGCCGCCGCCTGTTCAGGTGGCTCTCGAAGCGCGGGTTCGGAAAGCGTCGTCGCCATCATGACACTCCCGCGCCGGCAAGCGCGTCCGGAGCTGACGTCCGCAGCGGCTGCTTCGGCGCCGACACAGCGATCTGGCCCGGTAACACTTCCTTCGCGTCGAGGAAGGGCATCATGCGCCGCATCTCCCGACCCACCGCCTCGATCCGATGCGACGACTCGGCGACACGTCGCGCGTCGAACGTTGGACGTCCGGCGCGATTCTCCTCGATCCACTTCCGTGCGAAGGTGCCGTCGCGCACCTCGTCGAGCAGCTTCTGCATCTCGCGCTTCGTCTCCGCCGTGACGATGCGATCGCCTGCCGTGTAGTCGCCGTACTCCGCGGTGTCCGACACCGAATGCCGCATGTAGTTCAAGCCGCCGCGATACATCAGGTCGACGATCAGCTTGAGCTCGTGCATGCACTCGAAGTAGGCGATCTCCGGCTGATAGCCATTGGCGACGAGCGTGTCGAAGCCAGCCTTCACGAGTGCCGCCGCACCACCGCACAACACGGCCTGTTCGCCGAACAAGTCCGTCTCCGTCTCTTCGGCGAATGTCGTCTCGAGCACCCCGGCGCGCGTGGAGCCGATGGCCTTGGCGTAGGCGAGTGCGTCGTCGAAGGCGTGGCCGGAGAAGTCGCTGTGCACCGCGACGAGCGCGGGCACCCCTGCCCCTTCGACGTACAGCTCGCGCACGCGATGACCGGGCGCCTTCGGCGCGACCATGATGACGTCGATGTTCGGCTCGGGCGCGATCTCGCCGAAGCGAATGTTGAAACCATGTGCGAAGAGGAGTGTGTTGCCGGCGACGAGATTTGGCCGCACTGCTTCCTCGAAGACGGCGCGTTGCGTGTGATCGGGCGTGAGGATGACGATGAAGTCCGCCTCGCGCGCCGCCTGCTCCGCCGTGACGACGCGCAGTCGTTCGCCCGACGCCGCCGCGCGACTGAGAGAGCTCACGGAGAGTCCGACGCGGACGTCGACGCCCGAGTCGCGAAGATTGAGCGCGTGCGCGTGGCCCTGGCTGCCGTACCCGATGACCGCGACGCGACGGCCGGTCAGGCGTTCGAGGTGGGCGTCGTCGTCGTAATAGAGAGCGGTCATCGTGCGAGCTCCTGAATGTTGGGGATGAGAGGGAAATCGAAGCGGCGCATCGCGTCCGCGAAGTGATCCAGGAGCGTCTCTTCGTGCGCGACCTCCGCGACGGACACCACGTCGATCAGCCGCGAGAGCTGCTGCACGACCTGGTGCA
>JBDSML010000140.1:0-8833 GCA_039915865.1 Gemmatimonadaceae bacterium
GGCTGCGCGGCAGTGACCCTCGATACTGGGAAGGCGGCGGCGGCGAGTCGCCACCTATCAGGGCCGCGTCGGTCCTATAAGCAGCCATTCGGGTTGACGCCAGAGCGCCACAGGATATATTTCTACCATAATATAAAGAAAGGTAGAAAAATGGCTATCAGCATAAAGGATCCCGACACTGATCGTCTGGCTCGTGAGCTCTCCGAAGCCACCGGCGAATCCCTGACGGAAGCGATCCGCCGCGCGATCCAGGAACGCCTCCAACGCGAGCAGCACCGCACTCGCCGCCAATCCCTGGCCGACGGCATTCGCCGCATTCAGGAGCGTATCGCCGCACTCCCTGTTCTAGATCCGCGTTCGGCGGACGAAATCATCGGCTACGACGCCAACGGATTGCCCACCTGACCGTGGTGATCGACACCTCGGCGCTGATCGCCATCCTCCTCGGCGAATCTTCATCGGCACAACTCGTCGCCGCGCTCGATGCCGCCGTGACCCGGAAAATTTCGGCCGCAAGCGTGGTCGAGGCATCTCTCGTGCTCCTCGCGAGGAACGGCGAAGCGGGAGACGTTCAGCTGGACCGGCTCCTTCAAAAACTCGGCGCGGAAATCGTTGCGGTCGACATTGAACAGGTCGCGGCAGCGAGAGACGCCGCACTGCGGTTCGGGCGTGGACGTCATCCGGCTGCGCTCAATTTCGGGGACTGCTTCAGCTATGCATTGTCAATTGCGTTGGCCGAACCGCTCCTGTTCGTCGGGGATGACTTTTCCCGCACCGATGTCGAGCGCGTGAATTGGGAGAATCCTCCGCAACGACAGTGACATCCCCCGTGGCCCGCTTTCAGCAAATGTCCCCCCGCTCACACCACCCAACGGGGAACACCCATGGCAACAAAGACGAAAGGCGCCGCCGAGATCGCCAAGCTGATGGCCTCGCTCGACCTCTGCATGCTCACGACCCACGACGGTGACGCCCTCCACACCCGCCCGATGTCCAACAACGGCGAAGTCGAGTTCGACGGCGACGTCTGGTTCTTCTCGAACGCCGACTCCCGTAAGGTCCGCGAGATCGAAGCCGACCCGCGCGTCATCATCTCCTACTCCGCTCCCGACCGCGGACTCTGGCTCGCCCTCGAAGGTTCGGCTTCGATCGTCACCGACGTCGCGAAGAAGAAAGAGCTATGGCTCGAGGAGCTCGAGGAGTGGTTCGAGGACGGCCCGGAAGACGACAGCATCGTGCTCGTGAATGTCAGTGCGGAGCGCGCCGAGCATTGGGGGAGCGCCGGCGACGGGATCGTCGAATTGGGCTGAAACCGCGACTCGGTCTGGTGTGAGGTGGTGCAGGGTAAGGTTCCACAACCGCCGCATCGTCCCACATCACACCGCCCGTGACCGACCGACCCGACGACATCTTCGTCGCCTTTCGACGGAGTTGCGCGACCGATTCGTCCGCGAGGCCCGCACCGGGATGGCGCCCTTCCCAAAGGAAGCCAAGAGGTGCCGCGAGAGGAGTGATGCGTTCACTTATTCTTGCGCCGTGCCCGCACTATCGGAACGAGCCCGAGCAGCCCCGTCCCCAGCAAGAGCAGCGAAGCCGGCTCGGGCGTGGCCGTGGTGCTGGTCAGATCCATCGTGCCAAAGCCGGTCGTCTGGTCGAACGCCGCCGAGGCGAGCATACCGCCGTCGGTATCCTGTGCGAAAATCCCGTCCAACGTCACATCCATCGAACAGGTCGCCGCGTTTCCGGCAGCCTGCCGGTTGTTGCCGCAACTGATCAGCGACTGAAAGTCGTAGAGGAAGGTGCTGCCCGAAGTGAATGGCAGATACAGGTCGAAGCCGCCGGCAAACTGCGTCGCGTTCGTGAGGGCGAGTGCGCCCAGCACATTGTTGGCATCGTATGTCTGGCCGACCTTGGCGAACACCATCGGATCATTGGTGTCGCGTAGCAGCAGGTGCCATGCGTCCGTCCCGTTCAGGAAGTTGCCGCCGACCCCGGCGATGGACTGACTGGTGAGGAAGCGGAAGACCAGATTGTCGCCGGCGGAGGGCGTCCCGAAGATGCTCAACTGGCTGTACTGCGTCGAGTTGGCCCCCGCTGTGCCGTTTGCCTGTATCGCACCAGTTCTGGGCGTCACACTGGCGAAGTTGGTCTGCGTTCGCGTTGCGGCATCCGACGTCGCGCCCGAGCGGGCGGTACCGTTGGTCAGCTGGACGTCGCAGGAAGAAGAACTGTAGAACGCGCCAACGATCAGGTTGCCGGGCCCGCATGGCTGCAGGGGGAAACCCTGATGGTCGAAGACTGATGCCCGGCTCGAACTGTTGCCGGGCGCAAGCGCCTGGGCAGCGGCGACCGTGGGCGCCACGGTGGTGATTGCGACACCAGCAACCATGGCAAGCGCCGCCATGATCCCGGATGACAAAGTGAACTTTCGCATTTGCAACTCCCGAAGAGTGGGTGAGTCACCCCGGACGACACATGATCCGGGTGGCGACGAGAGCGTCGCCATCCCGAGTATGAACAGCGTCCACTAATTAGTCAAGCAAACAGTGGAGTTATTATATACCTTTCAGGAGACAGTACGCCTTCGATCCCGAGACAATGGTTGCATCTATGTCGGTGACAGGCCTTCGCCGCCGAACCCTGCATGCAAGTGTGCTGGGGCGCATCGAGGATTTCAGCGCGCCTGGCAACTGCCCGGCACCCCGCGGACACTCTGCTGAATACCAGCTTGTCTTGCCCTACGCCGGCGCGTTCGAGTATCACGTCGGCGCGAAGACTGTGTTCCTGGATGCGACCAGGGTGCTTTTCGTTGGTGCGGGCGAAGACTATGCCGACGCGCACATTGCCGGCGGCGGCCATGACAGCATCATCCTCACCCCGCGCCTGTCCCTGCTGAAGGAGCTGTGCGGGCACGCCGTGCCATCGCGGCATCCGGCCTTCCATGGAGTCGCGAAACCGACGATGCCACGCATGAACGTGCGCACTCACCGCCTGCTGCGGCTCGAAGCCTCGGTCAACGATCCGTTGGCCAGCGACGAGTTGATGATCGCCCTGCTTGGCGAAGCGCTGGAGCCGACGCGACAGGTTGTACGAGCCTCACCGCTGCGTATTGTCGACTTGGCAAAGCAGTTCCTGCACGCATGGGTGGACCAACCCATCTCGCTCGACGAAATCGCACATGCAGTTCAGGTGTCCGGTGCTTACCTCACTGACGCCTTCACGCGGTCGGAGGGCATGCCGCTCTTTCGCTACCGCATGCGGCTGCGGCTCAACCGCGCGCTCGTCGCTTTGCCGGATTGTGAAGACATCACGCGGTTGGCGCTCGACCTCGGGTTTTCCAGCCACTCGCATTTCAGCACCGCCTTCAAGTCGCTTTTCGGCGTGTCGCCGTCCGCCTTCAGGGCCGGATCGGGAAAGCCTCGACGCGCGCTGCGAGTAGCCAAGGATTGCGCGTAGTCGGGCGCGTCGCCCTGAACCATGAGGTCGCACGCCGACCTAAAAAAGCTGAAAGCGGGAATCGTTTCATTTCGGCACGATGCTCTCTCCGGAATTGCTCACTTGGAGACGAGACGTTCATTAGCCGAAAGGAATCCGATGAACACGTTCCAACGCAGGACATGGTTGCTGGTGAGGGTGTCCGTCGCGCTCGGCGTGAGCGTTGCCAGTTGCACTCGCTCCAGCGACGTAGGACCAGCCGCAGCCATCCAAGTGTCGCAACTGCCGCAACTGCCGCTCGATTCGCAGGTGGTGGCCGCGGGTCAACAAACTTTCCGCTACGACACGTTTGGCGACGAGACGTTCTGGACCGACGGGTTGAAGATGCACACGGTGATCGAGTCGGCGGTGGATCCGCTCACCGCCGCATCGGTCGGCTTGAAAATCGACGCCGCCGCGTTACCGGCGGAGGTCGTCAAAGGCGTCACCGACGGCACAATACCGCTCAATGATCCGCAAACAACGCTCGCGTTGTTGAGCCTGAATGCCGTGGTCGGCGTGAAGGGGCAGGTCAGCAAGGGCGCTGACGGCAAGCTGCACCTGAATCGCGTCGGCATCACGTGCGCGCTGTGTCATTCCACTGTTTCCAAGGATGTAAAGGTTACGGCCCCCGGAGCGGGAGGCAGGACAATCAACCTCGCGGGAATCGTTGGCCTGCGCCTGGACGGTTGGCCCAATCGCGATTTGCAACCGGGCACCATTATTTCGCTGTCTCCTTCACTCACGCCAGGACAGAAGGCCGAATACGAGTCATGGGCAAAGTTGCACGGGCCCGGCTTTTACGATCCGCGCATCAACGTCAACACTGACCCGGGCAGCAATCCTGCGGTTGCAGCCGATATCGACGCAAACATCAGGGCTTACAAGGCAGCCGGCGGAATTCCGGTGGTCATACCGCCGGCTTACGGTTTGGTGGGCTTGAGCAAGAGCATCTTCACGGGTGATGGCGATACCGCCCACGAGCCGGCGGGCCCGACGTCTTACTGGAACCGCTACGTCGGCGTCGTGCAAATGCACGGTCACGGCACGTTCACTGACGAACGGCTCATCATCAACGGCAAGCCGCTCAAGGTGGATCACCGCGTGAAAGACGATCTCATTACCGCCATCCTGCCGCAGCTGGAGGCCTACCAATGGTCCATTGCGGCGCCAGCGCTTCGCGTAGACGGAACGAAATGGGGCGTTGCGTCTGACCTCAACACAGAGGCAGTGAGCCGCGGCAAGGCCGTTTTCGAAGGGCAAGCAAACTGCTCGAGCTGTCACAGTGGGTTGTCATACACCGATGTGAACGCCTTTGGCCTGCATCCGGCCAGCGCCAGCGTCGCGCTCGACAAGAACTACATCAAGTTCTCGGCGACGAAGCAATGGCGCGTCACGCCGCTCAAGGGCATCTGGCAGCACCCACCGTATTTCCATGACGGCTCCGGCGCATTCAATCCCACGACCAGCACGTGCAAGGATGGATCTGACATCGGTAGCCTGGCCCGCGCAGCAGATCGCGTGCGACAGGATCTGGCGTGCGTGGTGAACCGTTACAACGACTCGAAAGTACTCAAGCTTGGGTTGACTGACGCCCAGCGCGCCGATCTTGTGGAATATCTGAAGTCGCTCTGACGGCGGGGGAAGTACCAGGTTCGTGAAAACTGTTCACCTCTGGCGAAGGAATTCTGTGGGGCGGTCTGGTGCTGAGGGTGCTGCGAAGTAAGGTTGGACAACCGCCGCATCTTCCCGCATCACACCGCCCGTGACCGACCGACCCGACGACCTCTTCGTCGCCTTTCAACGTGCCGTCATCGGCCGCTACTCGCTCGAGCGCGAGCTCGGCCGAGGTGGCATGGGCGTCGTCTATCTCGCGCGCGAAGTGCGGCTCGACCGGCAAGTGGCGATCAAGCTCCTGCCTCCGGAATACGCGAGTCAGCCCGAGTTGCGCGACCGATTCGTCCGCGAGGCCCGCACCGCCGCTCGTCTCTCGCATCCGTACATCGTCCCCATTCACGCGGTCGATGACGCGGACGGATTCGTCTTCATCGTCATGGCCTACGTCGACGGTGGCACGTTGTCCCAGCGCGTGATGGAGCACGGCCCGCTTCCCGCGCGAGACGTCACGCGCATCATGCGCGAAGTCGCCTGGGCACTCGCGTACGCGCACGCCCAGGGCGTCGTGCATCGCGACATCAAGCCGGCGAACATCCTCCTCGAGAAGGGTACCGGCCGAGCGATGGTCGCGGACTTCGGCATCGCACGCCTCACCGACACACTCGGCGACACGGCAATCGGCATGGTGCTCGGCACGCCGGAGTTCATGAGCCCCGAGCAGGCCGCCGCCGAGCCGCTGGACGGACGCAGCGATCTGTACGCGCTCGGCGTGGTGTCCTACTTCGCGTTGACCGGCACGCTGCCCTTCACGGGATCGACTGCGCAGATCGTGCTCGCCCAACATCTCACGCAGGCGCCCGTTCCCGCGGCGACCGCCGCGCGCGGAGCACCGCGGGTGCTCACGGAAGCAATCGACCGCTGTCTCGAGAAGGCGCCCGAAGCACGATTCGCCACTGGCGAGGCGCTCGCCGAAGCGCTCGAGAGCGGGCGGGAGAAGTCCGTCGAGGTGCCTATCCCCATTCGCGTGTTTCTCGACCGACGTCGCACGATGGTGCTGTTGGTTCCGGTTGGGGTGACCTTCAGTGCGGTCAGCGGCATCACGGCGAGTCTGCTGCGGCACGGCCAGGAATGGGCGCTGCCACTGGTGGCGGCCGCTGCGTTCGTCGGCATCGCCGTCGTGCCGCTTTCGATTGTCCTCGTTCGCCTGCGGCGCGTACTGCGGCTCGGTTACGGACGCGACGACATCCTCGCTGGGCTACGCGTGGGATTCGAGCGCCGGCGCGAGGAGTTTCTCTATGAGTTCGGTGCCGAGCCGACAAGGCGCGAGAAACTGTTCCGCTTTGCGAGCCTGACGAGCGGCGCTGTCTTACTGGTGTCGATCGCCGCGCTCGTCGCCACACGCGGCGCGTTCTCGCCGGTGCTCGGACCCATCGCGGCGACATCGATGTATGTCGGCATCATCACCACGGCCTTCAGCCAGAAGTGGCGGCGGCTCCGCGGCGCCGCGCAGGCCAGCTGGTCGACGTTCTGGTCGGGACGAATCGGCGAGACGCTCGTGAAGCTCGCCGGCTTTCGACTCGGCAGGCGTGCGGTTCCGGCTGATCGACCCACCGAGCTCGCGATCGCGATGAACGCCGAAGCGATGTTCGACGCACTCCCACGCGAGCAGCGCACCGCGCTCGGCGACGTCCCCGCGGTTCTCCACGAATTGGAGGCACACGCCCGTGTGGCGCGCGCACGTATCGACGAGCTCGACGCCGGCATCGCCGAGGCGCAGCACGGCCGCGGTGCGCAGCGGGGTGTGAGCACGTCGCGACAGGATGTCCTCGTGGCTGATCTCACCGAACGTCGGGCACGCGCCGAGGAACGGCTGTCGGAGCTCGTGACGGCGCTGGAGAACGTGCGGCTCGACCTGCTGCGACTGCGCACGGGCGGCGGATCGGTGGAAGGCGTCACGCGCGACATCGCGGCGGCACGCGCGTTTGGTGAAGAGGCCGATCGACTGCTGGCCAGCGGGCGAGAGGTGGAAGACGCGATTCGCTCGGTCGGAACCGAGGCGAGGTAGCCCATCCCACTCAGCCCTCGGGAGTGAGACCCCCGATCCGCTCACCCATTCGGACACTCTGTCCGACCTCGAGTGCCTCGAGCGTCCCAGCAGCCTTCGAGCACACCATGACCACGGTGGATCCAAACTCGAAGTGCCCCAGCGGTGCACCCGCACTCACTGGCACCGCGGGCTGATACTGCTTCCGCTGCAACAGCGCTCTTCGCGCGTTGGTGTGCAGATCGTCGAACACCACGCGCGTCATCCCCACCATCGTGGCGCCGACGAGAACCACTGCGACATCGCCTCCACCTTTCGGTCGCTGGATCCTGATCACGAGCCGTTCATTCACGGCGAACAGATCGGCCACGTGTGCCACCGCAAACACATTCACTGGCCACAACTCGCCGGGGATGTACGTCGCCGAGGTGATCTCGCCGTCGACGGGCACGTGGAGGCGATGGTAGTCCTTCGGCGCGAGATAGAACGTCGCGAACGTTCCCCCTTCCATGCTATGCGCGAACGCGTCGTCGCCAAGAAGCGCTGCGAGCGAATAGTTACGGCCCTTCGCCTGGATGAGCGTATCGTCCTCGACGACACCATAAGCGCCGACTCCAGCGTCGGCAGGCGAGACGATCGACCCCGCGGCAATCGGACGTAGCCCAGCCTTGAGCTGCCGTGTGAAGAACGCGTTGATGCTCGCGTATTCTGCCAGCGGAAGCTCGGCGTCCTCTGGTGACGCGCCGAAGACGCGCGAATACCCTCGATATACCGAGCCGCGGAGAGACCGCGGCACCGTGCGATTGGCGAGCCATCCAGCTGCCCGGCTCATTGCGTGCTTGGGGAGGACGGAGAGCAGCAGGATGAGCAGTCGCCCGAAGAGCATCAGCGATGGGTCTCGAATGGTGGTCGCATGCTCGAAAAGCTAGCACGCCCACAAGAGCGCGACACGGCCCCCCGGGCGGACTCGGCGGGTCCATGGACCGCTGGAGACATCGGCGGGTATTTCCCTGAATCGCCCCAGACCTTACAATTTCCACCTCACTGATCTCCGGGGACTTCATGAACACGCCCAGCCGCTTTCTCAGTCTCGCCGCCGTCGCGCTCATCGCCGCGTGCGGCTCTGATTCCGGCACGGCCCCCAAGTCGTCGGCCCCCGTCGACCTCGCGACTGCATTCACCGAGATGACGCTCCCCGGCCTCTCGGCCGCAGCCGCGCTCATGGGAGGAGTCAACCTCCCCTCCGCCGGCGTCCCAACCGGCTGCAACTACGTCGCAACGTCGCAGAGCTTCGTCTGCCCTGCCCTCGCGGCGAATGGCCTCAGCATCACGTCGAACTACACGTTGCTCGACGCGGCGGGACATCCGATGTCCCAGTTCGACGCCAACACCGTCTCGGCCCTGCGCGTCCGGAGCACTGTGGCGGGAGCGCTTACCGTCAGCGGCGACAACTACAACATCGATGGACAGCAGGACCAGACGCTCAGCGGTCTCCGCACCGCCACTCACACGCTGAACGGCACGAACACACTGCACGTCACCGGCAACCGCATTGGCTCGGCCATCGCCGGCGCGTTCGACTCACGCAGCACCACGACGACCACCAACGTCGTGCTTCCGGCGCAGGATTCCGGCAACTCCTATCCCAGCTCGGGCAACATCGCCGTCGACCAAACCACCTCGGTCGCGGGCGGTCTG
>JBDSML010000144.1:0-40516 GCA_039915865.1 Gemmatimonadaceae bacterium
TGGCGCGCGTGCTCATGGCGACGCTCGCGGTCGATCCGGCGCATGCACTCATTGGTCCGATGGCCGAGACGCTCGCGCAGCAGAATCGCGCCGGTGGGGAGTGGCGGTGGAACACACAGGACTTTGCGTCGACGGTGAGTGCGCTTGCGGCCCTCGAGCGTCGTCAACGGAAACAGGCTGATCGCAGTGTGCGCGTTCGAGTCGGCGACCGCGTGATCGTGGAAGGTGCTGCAGCAGCACAGAGTGCGTGGCGCGACTCGAGCATCGCGCTTACGGGTCTGGTGGCTGCCGGCAACGCGAGCAAGACGCTGAAGCTGTCGGTCGACGCCACGCCCGGGACGGGTGGTGTGTACTACTATCTGTCGATCACCGAAATTCCCGCCACGCCACCGGTGACGCCGGAGATTCGCGGTGTTCAGGTGGAACGCTGGTACGAGCGGCTCGAGGGCGGCACGCCGCTCGTGAGTGTTGCCGAGGGCGATCTCGTTCGCGTGCGACTACGGATCACCGTGCCGTCGACGCGTTTCTTCCTCGTGCTCGACGACGCACTGCCGGCTGGACTCGAAGCGGTCGACCTGAGCTTGCGGACGGCGGCAACGTTGCCTGGACCCGGTGCGAATGCCGAATCCGCCGACCATGAGGAGAGTGAGCAGACGTCGTGGTATGGCAGCTGGGATTCGGGATGGTGGTCGCCGTTCGATCATCGTGAGATGCGCGACGATCGCGTGGTGTATTCGGGCACTGTCGTATTCCCCGGCACCTACACGGCGACGTACATCGCGCGCGCGACGACACCGGGCACGTTCATCCGTCCGCCGGCGCATGCGGAAGAGATGTACAACCCAGCGGTGAATGGCCGCAGCGATGGCGGCACGTTCGTCGTCACGCAGCGAAAGGGTAGCGGGCCGTGACACGTCGTCGATTCATCGTCGGAGTTGCCTCGACGTTGATAATGTGCGTCGCCGTGTTTGGCGTGTGGATGTCGCGTCCGCTGCCCGCGTCGATGACTGCCCGACCAACGGCAGCCGGCGTCGTCATCCAGGATCGGCGAGGGATGACGCTGCGGTCGACGCGGTCGGCGGATGGCAGTCAGGAGCGGTGGGTGTCGTACGACGCCATCGATCCCGACCTGATCAATGCATTCGTCGCCGTGGAAGATGCGCGCTTCTGGGAGCACTCCGGTGTCGACGTCCGCGCCATCGCGCGTGCGACGAAGCAGAACCTCCGAGCGCGACATGTCGTCTCCGGTGCGTCGACGATCAGCATGCAGCTCGCCCGACTCATGCGGCCGGCGCGTCGCGATTGGGGCGGCAAGTTCACGCAGGCGTTCTGGGCGCTGCGCATCGAGCGTCACCTGAACAAGCAGCAGATCCTCGAGCAGTATCTCAATCGTGTGCAACTCGGGCAGGCGACGGTGGGCGTCGGTGCGGCGAGCGCCCTGTACTTCGATGCGCCGGCCAGTGAGCTGAGCATCGGACAGGCGGCGACGCTGGCTGGTCTCGCGCACGCGCCGTCGCGCGACAATCCGCACGCCGCGCCGCTCAAGTCGCGGGCGCGGCGCGCGTATGCGCTCAAGCGCATGGCCAGGTTGGGGTACGCATCGCGCGAGGACATCACGCGTGCGCGCGACGAGCCGTTGCGTCTCGCGCAGCGAACGTCACCCTTTCTGGCGCCGCACTTCACGACGCGCGTGCTGTCAGTGCTGTCGGACGATCGCGCGACGAGTGTGCGCACCTCGCTCGATGCGGACCTGCAGGCAGCGGTGGAGAGTGAAGTCAGGCATACGGTCGATGTGTTGCAGACGCGCGGCGTCGAGGATGCGGCGGCCGTGGTGATCGACAACCAGAGTGGCGAAGTGCTGGCCTGGGTCGGCTCGCCGGACTTCTGGTCGGCCGGCGACGGTCAGACGGACATGGTGGTCTCCGCTCGTCAGCCGGGATCCGCGTTGAAGCCGTTCCTGTATGGGCTCGCGCTCGACCGCGGCGTCACGGCGGCGACCGTGTTGCCCGATGTGTCGAAGTCGTACGCGACGGCCACGGGATCCTACACGCCGCGGAACTACGACAGGCGCTTTCGCGGGCCCGTGCGTGCGCGCGAGGCGCTCGCGAGCTCGTACAACGTCCCCGCGGTGGAGCTCGCGGCGCGCATGGGTGCGGGAAGCCTGTTGCACACGCTGCATCTCGCCGGCTTCGAATCGCTGCAGCGCGATGCGGACTACTACGGGCTGGGGCTGGCGTTGGGGAACGGGGATGTCACCCTCGTCGAGCTGGCGAATGGATATCGCGCGTTGGCGAACGGTGGTTCGTGGCGGCCATGGAGTTGGCGGCTCGATCCGCGAACTGGTGTCGGCACGGCACAGCGCGTGATCTCGCCAGTCGCGAGTGCGATCGTCATCGACATGTTGAGCGATGCATCGGCGCGCATTCCCGGTTTCGGCACGAGCACGCCATTCGACTTTCCATTTCCTGTTGCGGTGAAGACTGGCACGAGCCGGCATTTCACCGACAACTGGGCTGTGGCGACGACGCGCGGATTCACGGTGGCGGTGTGGGCGGGCAACTTCAGCGGTCGCCCGATGCAGGGTGTCAGCGGCATCACCGGCGCTGGCCCGCTGTTGCATCGTGTCGTGATGGAGACGGCGAAACGTGTGTCGCCCGGAGTGCTCGTGACGCCAGCTGAAGCGGGCGCGGTGGGCGTGCCGGTGTGTCGCTTGTCAGGCATGCGCGCGACCGCCACCTGTGCGCAGCTCACCGAATGGTTTGCGCCGAACAGCGTGCCGACGGCAACGGACGATTGGGAGCGCGATGGGCGCGTCGTGCTGCCCGACGTGTATGCGGAATGGAGTCAGCAACAGGGTGGGTTGTCGATGCCTCGCGCGACGTTCGCGTCGGCGGCGCCTGCTGCTCGTACGACATCGGATTCCGTGCGCGTGCCGCGCTTTCGCATCCTGTCGCCGCAAGATGGCGACAAGTACGCCGTGCCGACGGGCGTCGAATCGCGCTATGCGACGATCTCGCTGCGCGCGGTTGGAGCAGGTGCAGCGGAGGTGCGCTGGTTGGTCGACGGTGCGCCGTACGATGGCGAACGATGGCAGTTGGCGCCGGGCACGCACGTCTTCAAGGCTGTCTCGGCGCGCGGAGAGAGCGCCGAGGCACGCATCGCGGTCGAGCGCTAAATGTCTGACGCACCGAAGAAGGACACCTGGGATCGACTGACCGCATGTGGCGATTCCTGTTGCTGACCTCAGTCACATGACGATGGATATTGCCAGCATTCTCTCGAATCTGGATGCGGCGTGCGATAAATACCGCCTGCCGATGCTGGACAACGGGTACATCTTTCTCATGGCGACACGACTGTCGCTCTTTCGCTCCAATGAAGCGTGGGCGCTGGTCATCGAGCGCTTCGGTTATTCGCCGAGAGGGGAAGCTCCGGATACCGAGATCTTCGCGGTGGGCAGCGGTATCTGCAATCGGAAACAACCGACGGACTTCCGCCCCGGTTGGTACGATAAATACCTTCGCGACAGTCCGAGTCTCGAGCAGCGTTCCGCTTTTCCGCTCGACGACGCGTGGCAGGACAAGGATGATCCGGACCTCGTCGATGAATCTGCGACAGACGTCGTGCTGCGCGGCAAGACGATATCGCTGCCCGCACTCGACGAATATGCCATTCGCGGCATTGAGCTCGAGCGCGCGCCGCTTGTGCAAACCTTCGAGATGTGTCGCTATCTCGCCGACATCGAGCGCGACCTCGTGCTCGCGACACCGGAAGAACGTCGCTTCAACGTCGATCCGACGCTCGACCACATCCTCCAGCTGGAGGAATGGCATCATCCCGATCTGGCCCGCGGTGCGCGCCCCAGCGGCAACAGCACGTTTCGCACGCTGGCGGAAGTGCTCGTGACCGGCGATGTCAGCAAGTACGTGCCGAACATGCCGGCAAATACGCATTGGAGCAATTGGGATGGAGGGCGGCTGTAAAGGCAACGCCCGCGACGGACGTGACGACCTGGGCTATGAGGTAGGCACGATTCCTCCAGTAAACAGCCCTAGGTCACCGGTCTTCTCGGGCTGAAGAGGTAGCAATGATGCTCACCTTCATGGACCAGTCTGGCACGTCGTGGGATGTGTTCGAGGTCTATCCCACCGAGGCGCGCACTGTGTCGCGCGTACCCGCTGCATTCCGCGGCGGGTGGCTGTGCTTTCAGTCGGACGTCGAGCGTCGGCGGCTCGCGCCCATTCCATTCGACTGGCGACACTGGGACGTCGAGACGCTCACCGCCGCGCTACTTGCCACGCACGGAATGCCCCGTCGAACACCTCGGTCGTTCGAGGCCGTTTCTCCGCCGCGTCGCACGAGTGGAGAGTCCGCCATCGCCTGACGTGTTGGAACTGCCTCGGGCTGGCATCGGAGATTTCCGAACATCGACACAGACTGATCGAACGGACCTGAACGGAAACAACAAAACGCAGTGTCCGTGCGGTTCTTCGTTCAGTCCGTCATGTCGAGTTCAATTCGTTGAAGTATCGTTGTCATCCGACGCCGTTGAGTCACTCATCGCGTATCTCTGACGTCTTCTGCCCATTCCATTCGACTGGCGACACTGGGACGTCGAGACGCTCACCGCCGCGCTGCTTGCCACGCACGAGATGTCCCGTCGCGGCATCTCCGCCGCGTCGCACGAGCGGAGAATCGGCCATCGCGTAGGAAAGGCCGGAAGTCAACAGAAGAAGCTGGATTGATCATTGGATTGATCCTGCTATTCTGTCGTCTTCTGCCTTTTCATTCAATCGCTTTCCTCAACCCAGGCGCACCCGACTCAATCGTCGCGGATTTCCGACGTCTTCTGCCCATTCCATTCGACTGGCGACACCGGGACGTCGAGACGCTCACCGCCGCGCTGCTTGCCACGCACGGGATGCCGCGTCGCACGAGTGGAGAATCGGCGATCGCCTGAGCCTGTTGTTGGAACGGCCTCGGGCCGGCATCGGAGATTTCCGACCATCGACACAAACTGATCGAACGGACCTGAACGGAAACAACAAAACGCAGTGTCCGTGCAGTTCTTCGTTCAGTCCGTCATGTCGAGTTCAATTCGTTGAAGTGTCGCAGTCATCCGACGCCGTTGAGTCAGTCGTCCGCGATCTCCGACGTCTTCTGCGTATCCGGCATCGTGACGTACACGGCGAGTGACATCGCCACACAGATGGTCACGTACCAGAAGTACCACGCCTCGTGCCCGAGATTCTTCGCCCAGAGCGCGATGTACTCCGCGGTACCACCGAAGAGAGCTACCGTGACGGCATACGGAAGTGCGACGCCGAGCGCGCGAATCTCCGTCGGGAACAGCTCGGCCTTCACGACGGCATTGATCGACGTGTAGCCACTGACGGCGATCAATGCTGCCATGAGGAGAACGAACGCCGTTCCCTCATCGCGTGTCGCGGCGAGGGCCGTCATCACAGGAACGGTGCCGAACAGGCCCAACACACCGAACGAGATCAGGACGGGCTTACGTCCGATGCGGTCGGAGATGTAGCCCACCAGCGGTTGAATGAGCATGAACACCAGCAGCGTCAGTGCCGAGATGCGCGATGCGTCGGCCTTGCTCCAGCCGCCGGAGTTGACGAGAAATTTCTGCGCGTATGTCGTGAACGTGTAGAACGCGACCGTGCCGCCCGCCGTGAGCCCGACGACGGTCGCGATCTGTCGAGGATACCGCGCCAATTCGCGTAGCGGCGACTTCCTTACCGCACCCTCGGCGGCGACCATCTTGAACGATGGCGTCTCGTCGATGCTCCGACGAAGCCACAGGGCGGCGACGGCCAACATACCACCGATGACGAACGGAATCCGCCACGCCCAATCTTCGAGCGCCGCGTTGCCGAGTGTCCGCTGAAGCAGCAGCAGGACGACGAGCGCGATGAGCTGCCCGCTGATGAGCGTGACGTACTGGAAGCTCGAGTAGAAGCCGCGCAGTTTCGCGCCCGCCATCTCGCTCAGGTACGTCGCACTGGCGCCGTATTCGCCGCCGACGCTCAAGCCTTGCAGCAGGCGCGCGAGGACGAGCAGTATCGGCGCGGCCACACCGATGCGTGCGTAGCCTGGCGTGACGGCGATCATCAGCGATCCGAAGCACATCAGCATGACGGATGCGCTGAGCGCCGCGCGTCGTCCGTGTTTGTCGGCGTACCGGCCCATGAGCCAACCGCCGACAGGACGCATGAGGAAGCCGACCGCGAACACCGCCGCGGCGTTCAGCAGTTGCGCCGTCTGGCTCGCCGGCGGAAAGAAGACCTTGGCGAAGTAGAGCGAGAACGCGGAGTAGACGTACCAATCGTACCACTCGACCAGATTGCCGATGGACCCACCAAAGATGGACTTGATCCGGTGGTTCATCGGGGCCTGGTGGATCGGTGAGCGCGCTCGACGAACGATTCGATGAGCGCGGCGAACGTCGCAGGATCGTCGAACGGCAGCGCATGGGCTGCTGACGGGACGACGGACAATGTCGCGCCGACCGCACCCCGTGACGAGAGGCCGACGAGCCGCGCCGCCTCAGCGGCCCATGCGACGGTCACGACGGGGTCATGCGCGCCGCAGACGACCACCGTGGGCGCAACGATGTCGGGGAGCTTTTCCTCGATGCGATCGGCCAGCGCGTAGCGCAGCGTCGTCAGCAACCGCAGCGGACCGGCGCGAAAATAGTCGCGCAGCACGATCCAGCCGAGCCGGAATGGCTCGAACGGGATGTCAGCGAGTACGCGAAGCACCTGTCCGCTGATCGTGCGATGCGCGGGGTCCATCGTCGGCGCGTTGAGCACGAGTCCCACGACGCGTCGCGGGTCCTGCATGGCCAACTCGACGATCACCTGGCAGCCGTACGAGTTGCCGACGAAGATCGCCGGCCCGATACCGCGCACGTCGAGCCACGCCATGAGCGCAACGGCCAACTCGCGGGTATCGAGCGTCTCCGGCGGGTTGCCACTGCGTCCGAAGCCGGGCAGGTCGAGCCCGGCGACATGATGGCCGGCGACGAGCAGCGCCATCGTCGGCTCGAGATAGCGCACCGACACACCGAGTCCGTGCACGAACACCAGTGGCGTCCGCCCCACGACGAAATGCGGCGACACCCGAGCGTGGATGGGAATCCCATCGACGAGATCGGTGACGGAGACGAGCTGCTCCACGGCAGCGAGTGCGTGCGACATTGCGCCAAGTTTATCCTGCCGCGCTGCACCGTGCAGGCTCACGTGCCATCTATCGAGCCGTGGTCATCGCCGATAACCTACGGTCGTGAAAAAATCATCCGAACAGGAGCCGCGGCTCTCTCGTCGAGAGATGCTGCAGTCAGCCGGCATCGCCGCTGGCGTCGCGCTGACCGTGCCGCTCACCCAACTGCTCTCGCAGGCGCCAGCCGCCACCGCCGCGCAAGCCGCGCCGTCGCCGCCTGCTATCCCGCCAGATCCCACGAAGACGCCCGGACTTCCCTCCGGGCCACTCGGCGAGCGATCCCCATTCGAGCAGCCGGCGCTCGCTCCGGTCAACGTCAGCCAGGGCGCGACGAACGCACCGCTGCACAAGCTCAGCGGGACGATCACCCCATCAGACCTCCACTTTCAGCGACATCACAACGGCATCGCGCTCATCGATCCGGCGAAATACAGCCTGACGATTCATGGGCTCGTCGATCGGCCGCTCAAATTCTCGCTCGATGAGCTCAAGCGCTTTCCCTCAGTGACGCGCACCTGCTTCGTCGAATGCGCGGGCAACGGGCGAGCGGCGTATCGGACGCCGAAGCCGGAGATGACGCCGCAGGACGTCGACGGCATGACGAGCAACTCCGAATGGACGGGTGTGCTCGTGTCGACGCTGCTGCGTGAAGTCGGTCCGAAGGCGACGGCGAAATGGGTGCTGGCCGAAGGTGGTGATGCAGCGCTGCTGTCGCGCAGCATCCCGATGGAGAAAATGCAGGACGATGCGATGATCGCGTACGCCCAGAACGGCGAACCAGTGCGTGCCGCGAATGGCTATCCGGCGAGACTTCTATTGCCCGGCTACGAGGGCAACATGAGCATCAAGTGGCTGCGTCGGCTCGAGGCGATCAGCGAGCCGAACATGTCGCGTGACGAGACGGTCAAGTACACCGATCCGCTCCCGGATGGTACGTCGCGCCAGTTCAGCTTCGTGATGGACGCGAAGTCGATCATCACCGCGCCGGCCTATCCGGAAAAGCTGAGCGGTGCAGGGTGGTGGCCCATCACGGGCCTCGCGTGGACGGGCCGCGGCACGATCACGCGCGTCGACGTGAGCGTCGACGGCGGCCGCAGCTGGCAATTGGCGGAGATTATCGGCAGCGCCCTGCCGAATGCGCACACGCGTTTCGAGTACATGTGGAAGTGGGACGGCACGCCGGCGACGCTGATGAGTCGCGCGCACGACGAGACCGGCTACATGCAGCCGACGCTCGACGAGTTTCGCCGCGTGCGTGGCACGGGCACCGACTACCACTTCAACTGGATCCTTTCGTGGAACGTCGCGGCCGACGGCAACGTGGTGTTCGGCGGATGACGCGCCTCACGATCGTATTCAGTAGCCTTGTGCTACTCATGGCGTGCAAACCCGCCGACGACGTCAAGGCGGGCGAGCGTCCTGCCAGCTATGGACTCGGCCACGCGCCGACGCCGGCGGAGATCGCGGCAATCGATATCGACGCGAATCCGTCCGGCGTTGGCTTGCCCGCTGGCCAGGGGACGGCGACGACCGGCGCGGTCCTCTACGCGCAGAAGTGCGCGGCGTGTCATGGTCCGAAGGGCGAGGGCATCGACAGGAATCCGAAACTGGTGGGCAAGGAACCGCCGGCAGGTACGGCGTTCGCGGCGGACTTCAAGCAGCCGAAGACGATCGGCAACTATTGGCCGTATGCGACGACGCTGTACGACTACATCCACCGCACGATGCCGCTGACGTCGCCGAATTCGTTGACGCCGGATGAGGTGTATGGTCTCGTGGCGTTCCTGTTGACGGAGAATGGGATCATCCCCCCAGGGACGACGGTCGACGCAAAGTCCCTCTCGGCCATCAAGATGCCGGCGCAGAAGCAGTTCGTGACGGACAATCGAACCGGTGGGGCGACGTTCAAGTAGTCCACGGTTCACCATTCAAGCAACAGCGGGAACAGGAAAAGGCGGAAGGCAAACTGAAGAAGCAGGATCGATCATAATGGCAGATCTCGTTGCTTCCGTTTTCTTCTGCCTCTTCATGTGACCGCTTTTCCTGAAAAGGCGCTGAGTAGCTCGGATGCTGCCCGGCGGGCGTGCAAATTCCATGTCACGCGCTCAGGTCGTCGCACGATCCATCCACCTTGGCAATGCCGGCGGGTTCATGGCCTCCATGCGCTCCAGCAGCGCGGGCGCGTCGTCGCCGACGACGAGGAGATCGCGATACTCCTGACGGATGAATCCCTCCGCCACCGCGTGATCGAGAAAACGCAGCAATGGCGCGAAATAGCCATTCACCTCGAGCAGGCCATATGGCTTGCGATGCAGCCCGAGCTGTCCCCACGTCCACACCTCGAACAGCTCCTCCAGCGTGCCAAGACCACCGGGCATCGCGAGAAAGCCGTCGGAAAGCTCGACCAACAACGCCTTGCGCTCATGCATCGACGCGACGACGTGCAGTTCCGTCAGCCCGACATGCGCGACCTCGCGCTCCACGAGATGGCGCGGCATGATGCCGATCACTTCACCGCCAGCGCTCAATGCTGCGTCGGCCAGAGCGCCCATCAATCCCGTGCGTCCACCACCATACACGAGACGCCGCCCACTCTCGGCAAGCAGCTGCCCCATAGCGGCCGCCTGTTCGACATAGATGGGTTTGACACCGGGACTCGCCGCGCAGAAGACACACACGGTGTGCAGCATCAGCTGTCGTCGCGCTCCAGGAGAACGATCGACGACATGCGCCGCCCTGCCTCGCGTCGCTTCGCCGACATCAGGAGGCCGACCAATCGCCACAACCACATCCCCTTCATCTCACGTTTGAGTCGCCGCGCTTCCTCGACCTGCGACAGAAAACGGATCTCCCGCCATCCGAGCGCGCCAAAGAATGCAGCGCTGTCCGCTGGACCGAACTTGAAGGGCGCATTCCCCGATTCCACCGTCTTGCCCCAGCTCTTGCGCATCCACTGGAGCAGCATCGGGCTCGCGAGGTCGGAGATCCACCAGCGCGCACTGCGCATTCCGTGCAGCGCTCGCGTTAGCGAGTTCACCTCCTCCTCCGTGAGGTAGACCAGCAGGCCTTCGGTGATCACCAGCATCCTGGTCGCCGCATTGCCGATCTGCGAGAACAGTGCATCGCGCACGGCAGCATCGGTCAGGTCGGCGGCAATCGCCTCGTAGCGACACACCGGAACGACGTCGCGCATCAGTGACGCCTTGTACTCGGTCATCGCCGGGAGGTCGACGTCGATCCACCGCAGCGTCGCCGACAGCGACATCCGCCATGCTCGCGTATCGAGCCCCGCCGCGAGGTTGAGCACCGTGTCGATACCGTGCTGCTTCACGCGCTCCATGATCAGCTCGTCCATCACCGCGGTGCGCACGATCATCGCCCACGCCATCTGCCGGCCGCGCTTCATCCCATCGACGATCGCTTGTCCCTTCTCACCAGCCAGCCGCTCGGCATACGGGTCGCGGAAGATCGCATCAGGCCGAGCAGTCTCCATCGCGCGATAGACGGCGACCCAACGCGCGGTGTCGGAAACGTTCTCGATGGCCATGGTCTTTGACGTTGAAGTCGTTGCGTTCATCGACGCGCGGCGAATGCCAGCTTGAGCCCGAGTCCGACGAAGATGACGCCTGTCACCCGCTGAAGCCACCCGCTTTGCGTCCGCAGTCGCGCCGCCGCGCGACTGCTCCCGGCTGCCACGCCGAGATTCACTAGTGTGCCGGTGGTGTTGAAGACCAGCCCGAGTGCGACGACCTGCAGCGCGGGATTGCCGCGCGACGCGTCGACGAATTGCGGAAGAAACGCGAGGAAGAACAGCGCCACTGTCGGGTTGAGGACGTTCGTGATCACACCCTGCCGGTAAATGGCGCCACGCGCTGCGACATACAGCATGTCGGGGCCCGGCGTGAGGTTGAGCGCGAGACCCGCGGCGATGAACAGGGCCAACGCATGGAAGGTGGGCATGGGCGATAAACGCAAAATTGGCTGGACTGCGGACAGACCGAAGTCTATCGTGTCCCACCAACACCGAGACCGCAATCAGAGTGAGCGTCGCCCTGTCGGTCCGCTGAGTTTCCCGCCGCACTCCGTTTCCCAGACACTCTTCATGAACTCGACAGCGCGCGGCGGACAGCTTCGTCGGAGCTTTGGTGTCGCCTTCGGCGTCGCGGTCGCAGTGGGTGGCATGATCGGCGCCGGCATCCTGCGATCACCGGCGGACGTCGCGAAGCAACTTCCGCTTCCCTCACTGTTCCTTGGCGCGTGGGTCATCGGCGGCGTGTATGCACTGCTCGGCGCCAATGCTCTCGCGGAGCTCGGGACGATGGTGCCCCGCTCCGGCGGACAGTACGTGTTCGTCCGAAAGGCGCTGGGTCCGTATGCAGGCTTTCTCGTCGGATGGAATGACTGGCTGTCGACGTGCGGCTCGGTGGCGGCCATCGCGCTGGTGCTTGCGGAGGCGGTCGGCACGCTCGTTCCCGCGCTCGCCTCGCGGACCGTCCTCGTCGCGGCCATCGTCGTCGTCATCGTGACGGCGATCCTCTGGCGCGGCGTGCGCGAGAGCGATCGCGCACAACAGTGGACGAGCATGCTCAAGTCGATCGCGCTGCTCGCACTCGTTGCCGCATGCCTGATCGCACGAGCAACCGGTGTCGTGACCTTCGGCCCCGAGGCGGACGCGTCGCCTGTCGTCGTGCCGGCGGGCATCGCCCTTGCGGCCGCATTCGTGACGGCGCTTCAGGGCGTGATCTACTCGTACGACGGCTGGACGGGCGTGCTGTACTTCTCGGAGGAGGTTCACGAGACGAGAGACATCCCGCGCTCGCTGTTCCTTGGCGTTCTCGCGGCGATCGTGATCTACCTCCTGCTCAACATCGCGTTTCTCGCCGTGCTGTCGCTGCCGCATCTCGCCGCATCACCACTCGCGGCAGCCAGCGCGGCCACGGCAGTGTTCGGCCCGCGCGGCGGAACGCTCGTACAACTGCTCGTCGTCATTGCCTTGCCGAGTGCGGTCATCGCGAACACGCTGATGTCATCGCGCGTGGCGTTCGCCCTCGGCCGCGATGGTGCTGCGCCAGGCTTTCTCGCGCAGGTGAACAAGGGAGGCACGCCGGGCAACGCACTCTTCACGTGCACGGCGGTCATCGGGCTGTTCCTGCTCGGAGGCGCGTTCGAGAAAGTGATCGCCGTCTGCGCCTTTCTCTTCGTCGCGAGCTACACGCTGTCGTTCGCGTCGGTGTTCGTGCTGCGTCGTCGCGAACCAAATGCCGACAGGCCGTTTCGCGCCTGGGGGCATCCGTGGACGACGGGAATCGTGTTGCTCGGATCGTTGCTCTTCATGGGTGGCGTGGTAGCGGCCGATCCGCAGACGGGCCTGATCGCCCTTGGTCTTGTGGCGGTGAGCTATCCAGTCTTTCGGATCATTCTCGGATCGTCGACAACTGTCGAGTAGCGGCGTCGCGCGACCGGCGGAACTACGGAACAGCAACTACGGAACGCAGTGCGCGCTTCGCGCGCGGCACAGGCTACGCCAACGCAGAATCACGCTGTAGCTGCATAGACTGCACAGACCGCATGATGCGCAAACTGCGAAAATGAAGTAGTCGCAGTTACAGTGTCGTTCAGCGTTCGCGCAGCCAGCGTCGTCTGCGTTCCGTAGTGAGGCCGTTCCGTAGTCAGTAGTTGAGCTATGTTTCGCCGCGAGCCAGCAACGTCACGGACGCCAGATGCCCAGTCACGTTCGCCAGTGTCTTGAATACATCCGGCAGTAGATCGATCGCGATCAGGACACCAATCGCTTCCGGCGGAATCCCCACGCTGGCGAGGAACGGCGCGATCACGAACAACGACGCACTGGGAATCCCCGGCACACTGAAGCTCATCAGCACCGACGTCACGGCGATCGTCGCGATCTGCGACGCGGCGAGATCGATTCCATAGAGCTTCGCCGCAAAGAGCGCCACCACGACCCACGTCACTGCCTGGTTGAAGCGGAACGTCGACGTCGCCAACGGCAGCGCGAAGCTCGTCACCGTCGGCGGCAGGGCGAGCGTCTGTTCGGCTGAGGTCAACATCGCCGGCAGCGCTGCCATCGACGAGCGCGTCGTCATTGCGACGATCTGCGCGGGTAGCGCTGCGCGCGCGAACTGCACCAGCGACACGCGCGAGAACACCATCACCGCGACGTACAGCAGCACCACGCTCAACAACAGCAGCGCCGAGTGGACGATCACGTAAAATCCCACCGCGCCCACGACACTGGTGCCGAGTTTCGTCGCGAGTGCGAGCGCGAGTGCGAACACACCCAGCGGCGCGAGCATCAGCACCCACTGCACGAGCAGCGTCATCGCCTCGGCAATGCCGCGAAAGAAGTCGACGATCGGCGCACGCACACCATCCGACAACCGGCCAATTGCCAGCCCAAATGCCAGCGTGAATACCACGAGTGGCAGCATCGCCCCGTCAGCCGCGGCCTTGATCGGATTGGTCGGCACGAGCCCAACGAGCCAACTCGCGAAGCCCGGCATCTCGGGACGCTGCACCGGCGCGACACCGGCGCGAATCGCCTGAGCTGCCACCGGATCGATCGTCAGCCCCGTGAAGATCAGTGGCGCGATGACCGCCGTGATCGCCGCCATTACCGAAAGCAGGATCAGGAAGACGACGAACGCCCGCGTGCCCAGCCGGCCCACCGTGCCAGGCGCCGTGGCCGACACGGCCACCAGCAGCGACGACACGATGAGCGGAATCACGGTCATGCGAATCGCATTGACCCACATCGTGCCGAGCGGCTCGATCCATCCCACGACGCGCGTCGCGGACGCCGATCCGGACGCGGAGATCGCGATGCCGAGCGCCAGTCCGAGTGCGAGTGCGACGAGTGCGTAAAAGGCCGACCCGCCGCGCTTCGTGCTCACCGCGCCGTGGAGCCCGCGGGAAGCGTCGCCACACCGGTGCGCGGATCATACCGGCTGCCGGCGGGCAACACGTGCATGATGATGCCCGTCGCGCCCAACGTTGCGCCGGGCTTCACGATGGCGCTCTTGCGTGCGTCGTAGATGATGGCCGCACTCTCACCGGCAATTCGCCAGCGACCATCCGGCTCCACGATCAGCGCCGTGGACTCGTCGATGCCGACGCCAAGGTGCACCGGCTGCTCGAGCACGAGACTCACGAGACGGTTGCTGCGCTTGCGCCGAATGAAGTGCTGGTCGACGATCACGTTGGAGATCAAGCCGAAGCCGGCATCCGTGATCAGGTTGTCGCGCGCGATGGTCATGAACGACTCGGTGCTGTCCTTCACGGGACGAACGCCGCCCGGATGCCGTTCGTCGCCGGTGATCATCACCGCCGACATCACCGCTGCGCCGGCGGACGTTCCGCCGATGACGGCGCCACTCGCATAGCGACGGTGGATCGCCTGCTCGGTCTTCGTCCCCTTGAGCGCCTTGGCGAGCAGCACCTGGTCGCCACCGCCGAACCACACGCCCGTCGCTCCGTCGAGCAGATGCGCCACGGAGTCCGTGTTCGCCTGCTGGCTATTGACGAACACGTTGAGTGCTGTCGCGCCAAGCTTGCGCAGGTCGTCCGCCTTCTCTTCACCGCTCGTGAGGCCGCTGGAGCTGGCCATCGCAAAGACGACGATCTTCGCCTTCCCCGTACCGCCCGCGAGGTCGACGAATTCCTGCACGAGCGCCTCGGGCTGCGGCCCTCCGCCGACGATGAAGAGGCGGCCCTTCGGTGCGGTACCCTGGGCGAACGACGCTGGCGCAATGCTCAGGACGAGAGCGGCGACGAGCACACGCTGCGCGCCGAAGGCGCGAGAAAAAGCTGACATGTAAAGGAAGTGATAGAGGAGGGAATCGCTACTTGACCGCGTGCGGACCTCGTTCGACTATTGCCGCATCATGAAACCGCGTTCCACATTGCGCAATGGGTCGGGTTCGGGCACACAGGCCGTCGACCGCGCGCTCGGCGTGCTCGTCGCACTCGGTGAAGCTCGGCCGGCGCCTGGGCTATCCGAGCTCTCGCTCGAGCTTGGACTGCACAAGACGACGCTCTTCCGCATGCTGGGCGCCCTCGAGCGCACGGGATTCGTGGAGCGCGACGCGCGGCAGCACGGGTATCGCCTCGGGCCGACGTTGTTGCGACTTGGCGCGCAAGCCAAGCGCTCCACCAGCCTGCACGAGGTCGCGCGGCCAATCCTCACCGAACTGGCCGCGACGACCGGTGAAACCGCATCACTCGAAGTGCTCGTAGGGGACGACGTGCTCATCCTCGACGAAGTACACGGCCACTTTCTCATCGGCAGCAGATCGGAAGTGGGCACACGATGGCCCGCACACGCCACGTCGACCGGCAAGGTCCTGCTGGCCGCCGCGCAGTTCGACGTCGGCAACGAATCACGCACTCCGGCGCAGACTCCGCCTGCCCGGCTCGCGCGGATCACGCCGAATACCATCACGTCCCGAACCGCGTTCGATCGAGAGTTGACGAAAGTCTGGAACGCGGGGTTTGCAGTCGCACGAGAGGAGCTCGAGCTGGGAGTCGTCGCGATCGGCGCACCGGTGCGCAATGCGGATGGCCGAGCGGTCGCCGCCATCAGCGTCGCCGGTCCCGTGGCACGTCTCGAAGCGGCGCGCGTCACCGCGGTGGCGGCGATCGTCCGGCGGATGGCTGCTCGCATCTCCGCACGACTGTAACACGCGAACGCCACTTTTCGCGCCGCAGGTTTGTCGGACTCACCCTGGAGGATTTGACATGAGGCTCGTCCGTTTCACACGACGCATCGCGTTCGTGGCTGCGCTCGTCGTTGCGCCGTTCATGGCGCGCGATGTCGCAGCGCAGACAGGTACCATTCGAGGTACGGTCACCGATTCCGTCACCACCCGCGGCGTCCCCGCCGTGCAGGTGACGATCGCCGGCTCCACGCGTGGCACGGTCACCAGCGAGCAGGGCACGTATACCATCCGCAATGTGCCCGCCGGCGCCGCGGTCGTGCGCGTGCAGCGCATCGGATTCAGCGCGGCGGAGCAGCGCGTCATGGTTCCCAGCAACGACAGCGTCACCGCCAACTTCATTGTGCGGCCTGTCGCGGCGCTGCTGTCGACCGTCGTGTCGATCGGCTATGGCACGAACAGCCGGCAGAACGTGAGCAGCGCCATCTCGTCAGTGACGGCGGAGGACATCGCGAACACGCCGCTCGCCGGCGTCGACGCGGCGCTCCAGGGCAAGATGCCCGGCGTGCAGGTCATGCAGAACGGTGGCAACCCGGGCAACGGCATCTCGATTCGCGTGCGCGGACCGGCGTCGATCAACGCCGGGAACCAGCCGCTCTACGTCGTCGACGGCGTGCCGATCCTCCAGGAGAACTACACGCAGCTCGGACTCGGCGGACAGGACGTCACCGCGGTCACCGGCCTCAATCCGGATGAAGTCGCGACGATCGACGTCCTCAAGGACGCCGCCGCGACGGCCATCTACGGATCGCGCGGTTCGAATGGCGTCGTCCTCATCACGACGAAGCGCGGCCAGTCGGGCAAGAGCCGGATCACATTCAGTGCATACGCGGGTCGTCAGGATGCGAACACGCGCGTGAATCTGCTGAATGCAACACAGTACGTCGACTTGATGAACGAAAGCGCAAAGAACGACGACTACGATGTGTCGGACTACGATTTCGTGCCCGGCACCGACGACAAGAACACCTATGACTGGCAGGGCGCCGTCTTCCGCAACGCGCCTGTCAGCAACGCCGCACTCGCCGCCAGCGGCGGCACCGATCGCATTCAGTACTACGTATCCGGCTCCAATTTCGCACAGACTGGCATCGTCATCGGTTCGAAGTACCAGCGCCAGGCGGGCCGCATCAACCTCGACTTCGCCGCTACGGACAAGCTGTTCTTCCGCACGTCGGTCGGCATGACGCGCGAGAACAACGACCGCATCGAGGGCGACGGAAGCCTCGACGGCATCGTCACCAACGCCATCGGCATGCAGCCGATGCGCCCGATCTACGGCGCGAGCAGCGGCTTCGGCGGCTCGACGGAAGCGCTGCGCTATTCGAACCCGGTCGCACTCGCCTCCCTCAACACGAACAACCTTCGCACGCTGCGTACGCTCGGCAACATCGAGGGCCGCTACCTCTTCTCCGACATGTTCCGCGTCACCGCCCGTGTCGGTGCCGACATCCTCGGCGTCGACGAGCTGCAGTGGCAATCGCCGAAAGTGGATCGCACGTACGCGGCCAGCGCGGGCGGCGTCGGCAAGTCCGACCACACCAATGCCACGAAGTACCTGATGGAAGGCTTCGCGACGATCGACCCGTTCAAGAACGCGACGCACAACCTCTCCGTCATCGTGGGCACCAGTGCCGAGTACAACCGCAGCGACCTGAACTTCATTCGCGGCGAGGGCTTCACGAGCGGCTTCACCACCTATGTCCGCAACGCGGCGAACGTCACCTCGTATGACGGCAGTGCGACGGAGAACAACCTCGTCTCCTTCTTCTCGCGCGCCGATTACTCACTGCTGGAGAAGTACCTGTTCTCCGTGAGCTTCCGCTCGGACGGCTCGTCGCGCTTCGGCAACAGCAATCGCTACGGCTACTTCCCGGCGGCATCGGTCGGCTGGAACGTGAGCGACGAAGGCTTCGCCAGCGCACTCGCGCGTCATGCGACACTCAAGCTGCGCGCGAGCTACGGACGCACCGGCAACCAGGGCATCCCGGACTTTGCATCACTCAGCACGGCGTCGGGCGCACCATACAGCGGTACCCCCGGCATCGCACTGCTCGCGCTGGGCAATCCGAATCTCCGCTGGGAGCGCACGAGCGAGTTCGACGCGGGAATGGACCTCTCAGTGCTCGGGGGCCGAGTGAGCTTCGTTGCCGACTACTATCAGCGTCACACGGCCGACCTGCTCGTCTCGCGACCCATCGCACTCGTCAGCGGCTTCAGCACCATCCAGGACAACGTCGGCGAGATCTCGAACAAGGGCGTCGACATCGGAGTCCAGACGGTCAACATCCGCCCCAGCTCGGCGGGTGGCTTCGGCTGGAACACGGATTTCAACATCACGGCCAACCGCAATCGCGTCGATGAGCTCTATGGCGGACAGCCGTTCACGACGGGCATCAACGGCCGCCTCACCAGCACCGTCGCCGTCGGTCAGCCCCTCGGCTCGTTCTTCATGTACAAGTTCGACGGCGTCGATCCGGCCACCGGTAACGCGATCATCCGCGACCTCAACGGCGACAAAAAGACGACGACGGCCGACCAGATGATCGTCGGCAATCCGCATCCGAAGTTCTTCGGCGGAATGACCAACACGCTCACGTTCAAGGCGGTCGAGCTGCGCTCGTTCCTGCAGTTCTCCAAGGGCAATGACGTCTTCAACATGATGCGCATCTTCACCGACGACGGCGGCTGCAGCTACGACAACAAGACGGACAACATTCTCGCGCGCTGGCAGAAGCCGGGCGACATCACCGACATGCCGCGCATGAGCTACGACTGCACGTCGGGCGCGAACCTCATCAGCAGCCGTTTCATCGAGGATGGCTCGTACCTTCGCGTCGGCGAAGTGACCCTCGGCGTTCGCCTGCCGAACAAGTGGGCGTCGAAGTTCGGCATGGACAACGCGAAGCTCTCGCTCTCCGGCCGCAACCTGCACACGTTCACCAGGTACAGCGGGTACAACCCGGACGTGAACAGCGCCGGTTCCGACGCCAACGTCGTCAGCGGCACCGATTACTACGCCTATCCGCTCGCGCGCACGTTCACCTTCGGCATCAGTGGTGGCTGGTGAGCCGCCCCGCGATCGCGAACCTCACAACGAGGATTGACAGCATCATGAAACCACGAATCCTGCTGACCGCACTGGCGTTCGTCGCCGTCGTCAGCTGCGATAGCGCACTGACGACCACACCGGTCGACCGCATTCCCAGCGAGAACGAGATCGTCGACGCAGGCACGGCGCGTGCCGCACTCATCGGGGCCTACGACGGACTCCAGAGCCTGAGTTACTACGGACGCCAATTCCTCGTGCTCGGCGACCTGTCCTCCGATAACGTCCGTCACCGCGGCACCTTCCAGTATCTCGGCGACATCGACCGCAATCAGATCCAGTCGGACAACACCGCGATCACGAGCGTGTGGGGTGCGCTGTACGATGCGCTTGCTCGGGCGAACACGGTGATCGACCGCGTGCAGAAGGTTTCCGGACTCACCGACGCCGACAAGAACCAGATTCTCGGCGAGGCGTATTTCCTTCGTGCGCTGCATCTGCACAACCTCACGAAGTTCTGGGGCGACGTCCCCATGCCGTTGACCCCGATCACCAACGCCAACGACGCCGCGCTCGTCACGCGCACGGCGAAGGCGCAGGTGTACACGCAGATCCTCGCCGACCTCGCCAAGGCCGAAGCGATGATCACCAATGCCAAGCAAACCAGGCAGGCGTCGCTCGGCGCAGTGCGCGCGCTGCGTGCTCGCGTGATGCTCTATCAGGGCAACTATCAGGGGGCGCTCGACGCAACGACGGCAGTGCTGGCGATGGGATATGCACTCGAGCCGACGTTCGCGAACCTCAACACGGCCGACGGCACAGCGACGCCGGAAGACATCTTCCGCGTCGTCTTCACACCGCAGGAATACAACGAGATGGGCTACTACTATCTCCGCGCCGGCCGTCGTGAAGTCGCGCCGACTCCCGGTCTGAATGCCGCGTTCGAAGTGGGCGACGTCCGCAAGGCCGCGACCGTGGCGCCAAGCGGCAGTGAGTTCCAGGGCACCAAGTGGCCGACGACCATCGGTGGTGAGGACATCCACGTCATCCGTCTCGCCGAAGTCATCCTCATTCGCGCCGAGGCTTATGCTCGGCTCAATGGAGCAGGGCAGCTCGGGTTGGCGGTGGCTGAGTACAACAAGATTCGTGTGCGGGCAAAGCTGGCGCCGCATGTGCTGGGTGTCGACGTCACGACGCAGGCCGACGTACTCAATGCGATCGACAAGGAGCGTCGTCTCGAGCTTGCGCTCGAGGGTGATCGGTGGCCGGACCTCAACCGCACCGGTCGTGCGGCGGCGGTGATGAACCTGACGCCAGACCGGACGTTCCAGCTGCTCTACCCCATTCCGGCGCGCGAAGTAGTGGTCGCTCCGGGGCTGACGCAGAATCCGGGTTATTGATCAGGACACTTGATGGCAACGATGGCCCGCCGGATCTTTCGGCGGGCCATCGTCGTTTCGGGCCCGCCCGCTTTCACTCGATGAATCATGCAACTGTCCACGGTCGCCGTCGATTCACCACTCGGTCGTTGGACGCACATCGCGAGGGCGGGCGCCGCATCTCGCAGCGATCGTCGACGTGATCTGGCGCTTCGAGGGGAAGACGACGCAGCCGACGGGAATTTCTGGGGATTTGGGACGTATGCGCCGGTGTGAGTGTGAACGAGGGCGGAACTGCGTTGGGTAAGGGCGACACGACAACAGAAACCTCGGGACAAAACCGGATTTGACGGAAAGCTGCACGGACACTGCGTTGGCAGAGACATCTCGCGCCGTCAGTCTTGTAACATCACGAGACTTTGGTGCTTTCTTCGCGCGCCGCTGCACTCGGCGCGAGGAGTCTCGTTCATAACGCCGGGTCCGTTCATGTCCGTCGTATCCATCAAGTCCCGAGGAATCAATTGTCGTTACGCCGTCAGTCCCAGCGTCCGGCGCCAACTACTATGCACATAGTTGACAACCCGCAACCCAAGGCATAAGCTACTACGCACATAGTAGTCAGCCCTCGGATGCGGAGGACACATGGACGCCGTCTCACTCGGCGAACGCGAGCTCGACGTGATGACCGTGCTCTGGCAGCAGAGCTCTGGTACCGTCGCAGAAGTGCAGGAGGCGCTCGGAACACCGCTGGCCTACACCACGGTGCTCACCATCCTCCGCAATCTCGAGGTCAAGGGCTTCGTGCGCCGCAAGGAAGAGGGACGCGCACACCGCTACTTCCCCAAGGTCAAGCAACGTGCGGCCCAACAGCGCGCCCTGCGACGCCTGATCGATACCCTCTTCCTCGGTTCACCCGAAGCACTGCTGGCGCAACTCGTCGACGATCACGACCTCACGGCCGCCGAGCTCCAACGCCTCGCCACCAAGCTCACCGACGATCCATATCGTGAGGAGAAGCCATGATCGCCACATGGATGCTCTCCGCCGTGCTGTTCACCGCGCTGATCGGCGCCGCGGCGTACTGCGCCGAGTCGGTGCTTCGCAACACGCGGAAAGCCACGCGCTGGTCATGGCTCGTCGCGCTCGGCGCATCGGTGGCGTGGCCCGTGCTCGCACCGCTCCTTCGTCGCTCCATTCCCGACAGCCGGGCGATGAGAATCGTCGCGGCGACGGTTCCAAGCATTCAGGTGGTTCCGGACTCGCTACCAAGCATGCTGTCGTGGTCGCAGCGACTCGACGTCATGCTGCTCACCCTCTGGTTCGTGGCGAGCGCCATCCTCGTCGTGCGACTCGTGCGCGCCTTCGCAATGCTCGCACGCATCCGTCGCGCAAGCGAGACACGAGTCGTCGACGGTGTTGCAGTCCTCATCAACCCCAGCATCGGCCCCGCTGTCATCGGTCTGGTGCAGCCGAGCGTGCTGCTTCCCGCCGCACTTCTGGATCTCGAGGCACCGCTCCGCCGACTCGTGATCCGTCACGAAGAAGAACATCGCCGATCGGGCGATCCATGGATCGTGCTCGGCGCCACGCTCGCGCTCGCGCTGATGCCGTGGAACCTGCCGCTGTGGTGGATCGCTCGACGCGCGCGTCTCGCCCTGGAGGTGGACTGCGATGCGAGAGTTCTGACAGCTGACGTCAGCGCGAATCAATACGGAAAACTCCTTCTGCTCGTCTCGCAGCGTCAAACGCTGCCGCTCGCCCCGATGCTCGCCGCGAGTAGCTCACATCTCGAAAAGAGGATCTCGGCCATGCTGCCCGTTCGCTCGCACCTCCGCCGCTCGAGAATCGTCGTTGCGCTCGTTGCCACTGTCGTCGCGGGAATCGCGGCGTGTACGTCACGCATCGGCGACGGCATCGCCGGCCCAAAACCAGTCATGGCAACGAAGTCGCCAGACGGTGATGCGGCCAAACCATTCAAGGAGTTCACGCTCGACAAATACGCGCAACAGATTCCAGGTTCGGCGCGTGTCCTCTATCCCGACGAGCTCCGCGCTGCCAAAGTCGAAGGCCAGGTAATCGCGCAGTTCGTCGTCGAGCCAGACGGTCAACTCATGGCCGGCAGCTTCAAGGTGCTCAAGTCCGACAACACGCTGTTCACGCAGGCGGTGCAGAAAGTGTTACCAGACCTGCGCTACACGCCGGCGGAAGTGAAGGGCGTGAAGGTCCGGCAGTTGGTGCAGGAGTCCTTCACCTTTGCGCTCTCCTCGACTCCAAGCACGTCATCGACGACGCTCAACCCAGACACTCCGCACACTGAAACGCGGATCACGGAAGCGCATCAGATTCCGGGCATCGGCAACCTGCGGTATCCTGATTCTCTCCGTCACGGGAACGTGCAAGGAGAGGTCGTTGCGCAATTCGTCGTCGACGAGAACGGACTGGTCGTTCCTGGCAGCTTCAAGGTGGTCAGGTCCACTCACCAGCAGTTCACCGACGCCGTGAAGACGGCACTGCCGAACATGCGCTTCTATCCGGCGGAAACCGGCGGAGTGAAGGTGAAGCAACTCATCACGCAGCCATTCACCTTCAGCCTGTCAAAAGACTAGCACGAAGGTAATTCCTCGCGCATGCCTGCATTCCCGCGCACGCACGACCTTCGCGAACCCGATCGACATCGACTACCGATTCACTACCTCGGGCGTGAGCCGTCGTGAAGCCGCTGATCCCGCCATCGTGCTGCTCGGCTCTGACTACTATCTCTTCGCGTCCAAGAGTGGCGGCTATTGTTATCGCCCGACATGCGCGACTGGACGCTCGTCGTTTGCGAGGGCTATCCCCACAAGTCGAAGACGATCTTCACCACCGACGATCCCAAAGCGGGGAAGTGGCACAAGGTCGCCGCCGTCGCCGAGTACGCCGACCCCGCCTTCTTCCTCGACGACGACGGGCGTCTCTACCTCTACCTCTACTTCGGCTCCAGCCTGAATGGCGGCATCTCCGTCGTCGAGCTCGACCCGCGCGACAACTTCAAGGTCGTCAGCGGCCCGACGAAGCTCATGGAAGGCTTCGCATCGGCCCGTACGTCGAAGGGTCGTGTATGACGAAGCACGATGGCACGTACTACCTGCAGTACGCGGCGCCGGGCACCGTGTGGAAGTCGTATGCCGACGGCGTCTACACATCCCGCTCGCCGACGAGCGGCTTCACCTACGCGCCATACAGTCCGTTCTCCTACGAGCCTGGTGGCTTCGCCGGCAGCGCAGGACACAGTGGTGCCTTTCGCGACAAGGCGGGCAACCTCTGGCGCGTGACGACGATGGACGTCTCCTGCTGCACAAGTTCGAACGACGCCTCTTCCAGGTCGGTGACGTCGCGACGCTCACGATGAATAGCCTCAACAAGGGCGTGAAGTACTATGTCGTCATCGATGCGCTGGGCGTTGGCGGCGTCACCAAGGGAACCATTGTGAGGCCGGGCACGTAGGAGCTTACGACCCACCCTCCCTCCAGCCCCACCATGCTGCTCGCCCTGTTCGCCCTTCATCTCGCCACGCAGAGCGGTTCACCCACTCCGCGCGCCCAGCAACAGACCGCCGTTCGCGACAGCACGCCGCCGGACTCCATCAAACGCGGCGTGCCACGGCGACTCGCGGTGACAGCAGCCGCGTCGGCATCCGCGTTTCCCGATGCCGCCACGCGCGACCTGTTCAATCGCGCGCGCCGGGCCCGCGTTGCCCAGGACTCGTCGATCATGAGCTACGACGCGAAAGTGAAGCAGCGCATGTCGGTGATGCTCAGTATCGGAAAGATCGGTCGCGAACGGCTCGTCTATCGGCAGGAGAGCGCAGCGCGCGTGCAATGGCAGCGCAACAGCGGCGTGCGCATCGACATCACGGGCGCCCGTGTCGCCATCCCGATCATCAACTCGACGAAGGACGAGCGCGATGCTGCGCAGGCGAACGTCATCGAGAACGAGATGTCGCCGATCCCGTATTTCCCCGGCTCCGAGACACTGTGGATCGGCGGAGGAGTGGCCAGGACGGAGGTCGACGAGCGGAACATGGTGAACCCCATCGCCGTCGGCGCAGAGGCATACTACACCTACGCATCCGGCGACTCCGTGAGCTTTCGTCTCCCGGACGGCCGCGTAATCCAGCTGCGTGAGCTCAAGGTTCGGCCACGCTCGCCGAAGTTCAATCTCGCCGTCGGCTCGCTGTGGTTCGATGTCTCATCGGGGCAGCTGGTGCGGGCGGCATACCGACTCGCCGCGCCGGCGCATGCGGCAATGGGTGTCAGCAGCAGCGACTCGGCGAAGAAGCCGTCGAAGTTCGGCAACTTCATCCTCACGGCCTTGCTCTCGCCCAACCAGGCGGAGATCTCGGCGATCGTCGTCGAATATGGTCTCTACGAAGGACGGTTCTGGCTCCCGCGCATTCAGTCGGCCGAAGGATCGGTGGAAGCCATGTTCGCGCGCGTCCCGGTGAAGTACGAGAACGCCATCTCCTACGCGAGTGTCAACGGCACGCTCGATCTTCCGCAGATTCATGTGGACACGACGGTGGTTGCCGAAGGACCAAGGCTGCCGCCGCCGAGCGACCTGAGTCCTGAAGGACGACGAGCGTGGCGCGACTCGACGCGCACCCTCTACACCGCCGCGCAAAAGGCGCGGACCGATTCCGTTCGCGCCGGACTCACCGTGGGCTCGATGCGGCAGTGCGACACGTCGGCGACCCGCGTCATCACGCGGTATCGGTTCGACACACGGCTTCCCGTCGAGCTGCGTGTCCCCTGCGACATTGAGGCACTCACACACTCCGCCGACCTCCCCGCCTCGATTTACGATGCCAACGAGGACGTCTTCGGCACGGAGGATCGCAACCGATTGATCGCCGACGCACTGTCGATGGGAGCACAGGCGCCGATCGGATTCGGCATGCTCCCGCCACCGCAGCTGCAATACGGCCTGTCGATGACGCGCTACAATCGCGTCGAAGGCTTCTCCACCGGGCTCGGCGTGGAGCAACAGCTCGGCGGTGGCTACGTGGGTGCTGCGCTCGCGCGCATCGGCACCGCCGATCGCGAGCCCAATGCAGAGCTCTCGCTGGCGCGCACGAACCTCACCACGACCGTCCGCCTCAACGGATACAATCGCCTCGTGTCAGCCGGCGACTGGGGCAATCCACTGAGCTTCGGCAGTTCGGTGTCGGCATTTCTCTTCGGTCGCGACGAGGGCTTCTACTATCGCGCGAGCGGCGCAGAGCTGCTCTGGACCACTGAGCGCGGAGTACGACTCGACTGGCGCGCGTTCGCCGAGCAACAGCGCGCGGCGAAACAGGAGACGTCCTTCTCGCTCGGCGCCGAGTTCAACCCGAACATCGATGCGGAGCGTACGAAGTCCTTCGGCGGAGTGGTCCGCTTCCAGCACACGCTCGGTCTCGACCCCGCCGGATTCCGCATGTTCACGGATCTCCGTTTCGAGGCCGCCGGCGGCGACTCCACCTATGGACGAGGCGCGCTCGACGTCACGGTGTCACGAGATCTCCGTGGTCGATACGCTGCGGCGTTGACGACGGCCGGCGGAACCACGGTCGGCGGCGTTCCAGTGCAACGCCGCTGGTTCCTGGGCGGCACCCAGACGATTCGCGGGCAGCGGCCCGACTCGGCCCAGAGCGGCAATGCGTTCTGGCTGAGCCGACTCGAGCTGGCGCGCTCTGACGTCGGGTTCCGCACGTCGCTCTTTGGCGATATCGGTTGGGTGGGCGACCGGGCGAAGGCGAGCGAGGTCGGTCGGCCGATGAGCGGAACAGGAATAGGCGTATCAGGCCTGGATGGTCTGATACGCCTCGATGTTGCGCGCGGTCTTTATCCGCGGAAGGAGACTCGCGTCAACCTCTATCTCGACGCGCGGTTCTGACGATCAGCGGAACGCGGCGAGACAGGCGCCCGCACCACCGTTATAGCCGGTCTTGAAGTTCGCCAGACGCTGATCGCGCGATCCATGTCCGAGCATCGCGGCGCGCATGGAGATCTGACGATCGATGCGACGATTGCCCGTGTATTCCGGCGTCGGATCACCAGCCGCGGCGAGTCCGAAGAACGCCTCTTCCAGATCGCCCTTCTCGAGCGTGCCGTCGTTCGCGGCATGCCGCGTGAATACGCCGGCAAGACAGTCGGCGGCCGCTTCATTCTCGTACGGGATGTACGAATCCTCACCAAGCTGGATGGCGACAGCGTGACCCATCTCGTGCGCAATGATGCCGATTCCGGCCATGTCACCGTCGCTGCCCAGTGACTGCGCGGCAGCCCTGGTCTGGCGGGCGACGAACACTTCGTCGAAGAAAATGGTGTTGCGCTGCGGACAGTATGCGGCGTTGTTCGCGCTCATGATGCCGCACGACGTCCGTACGTTGCCGCGGTAGCGGGCGACCGACGGCGGCGTGAATGAGGCGCCGAGCTGCTTGAAGTCGCTGGCCCACATGGCAATGAGTGCGCTGTACGCCTCTGCGACTTTCTTGTTCGATGCTGCTATGTCTTCCGTGGTGACGTCAGCGTACGGCGGCACCGGTGTATTGGATACGGGCTTGGCATATGCCGTGAACGCCGCCGAGACGGAGAGAACGAACGAGAGACCGCCCTGGCGGACCCACCGGACGAGGCTTGGACGCATGTGTGGTACCTCCTTGAGGGAGCTAGTACCCTGCGACGTGCGTCGTGTTCAATCAGTCAGCGTTGGCACCGCTCTTCGCGAGCTCATTGCCGACCCGCGCCGAGGCGATGAGCTTCGGCACATAGTCCTGTGTCTCGCGTGGCAGCGATGAGAGAATGCGGAAGAAGTCCTCATCAGTGCCCTGTGACTTGCCCGTCACTTTCTTCAGTGCCTTGGACACGGTGCCGGCGCCCGAGTTGTACGCTGCAGCGGCGAGATACCACGATCCAAAGCGGTCGTGCAACTGGCTGAGGTACGTCAGCGCGGCGTCGGTGGCATCGACAGGATCCTTCCGCTCGTCGGTGCGTCCCTTCACGGTGAGTCCGAACTGTCGCGCCGTTGCGCTCATGAACTGCCACATCCCCACCGCGCCGACCTTCGAGCGTGCATTGGGATTGAAGTTCGACTCGATCATAGCGAGGTAGATGAGCTCGCGCGGCATCTGCTTCGCATCGAGCTTGGCGGTGATCATGCCGGCGTACTTGTCCATTCGCGTCATGGAGTTCGCGAAATCGTACTTGAGCGTCGTCGTCAGCCGACCGACCCACTTTTCGATTGTCGGGTGATCCATGCCCGTGTCGAGAAACGCGGTCCCGACCACCGGCTCGACAGTCGAGCCCGCTGATACTAGTGCCTGCATTGCACCGGCCGCTACCGCCGCCACGACCTTTCCAGAGCCAGTAGCCTGAACGAGAAACGAGCTATGCTCGAGTCCGGCAACGAGCGTCGAAATGCCCATCGCCACGGCCAAGGCGTACGCAATCACGCGAGCAACAACTGTACGTGTTGGCAAGGCGAGTACCTCCCATCTATATGATATACTTGAACTTAGCCTCACGTTTTCTGCATTGTAGCCTTGATTTTTTCACTGGAGCGTCTCCGAGATCAGCACAAATGTTTAGCGCCCTCCCGCAACTACAGGACAGCGAGGGTTCACGCGGACAACAGCCGGATTTCACGGAAACGGGTGCAGTTCTGTTCTATCGCGTGAGCTGTTGCTGTTCTTTGCTGCTCAGTGGAATCCCAGCGCCGACTTGATCCCCGAGTTGTCGATCGTCCGCACACCGCTGCGATCGAGACGCCACTTGTCCATGTACTGAGTGGGCCGCACCACGCGAACGCCGCTCGACGACAGAAATGCCTCGGTCGACGGATCGGAATACGGCTTCGCCACGCCTGCCTCGAACGGCAACCAGAAGTCATCCCAGTGGACGGGTAGAAACGCCACCGGCTTGATCACCGGCACCACCATCCGCGACACGGCCACTCCACCGGACCCGATCCACAGGTCGACCGACCTCAAATCGGCAGCCTTCATGGCCGCCTCGAGGTTGGTGATCGGCGCACCATGGTTCACGCCGTCGACGACTATCGGCACCGTGAGATCGACGGCGCTCGCCGAGTTGGTGAACAGCCAGCTGAAGCGACCCTGCGGCCCGTCCACCACGATCAGATAGGCACGGTTTCCACCGCCATTCGGAAAGTCCTCAGCGACACCGGCGCGCAATCCACCTGTCGCCGGATCGAGGCGCGGAATCGACGACAACTCCACTGGATTGTGCTGCTCCGGATTCACCGCTGGGTCGCCGCTGTGATTCCAGCGGATCACCCACATCGTCACACCGTCGGCGAGCGCGATCTTCTCGCCACCGTTCACCGTCGTGCAGCGTTCGCTCGGGATGTCCTGTGCGTATGCCTGAAAGCAGGTCGTTCTCGAACCGATCACGCGCGCGCCCGTCAGCTTCGACCAGACCCCTGTGTCGAACGAATGATCGAAGTGACTGTGCCCAGTGAGCAGCACGCCCACCTTCGACGGACCACCGAGTGCACCGAGCACGCGCGCGACGGCCGCGGAGTCGGGCCTGGATGGCGTGTGGGTTTGACCCAGGCCACCGCCGGGACCGAAGAAGTTGCCCTTGGGAATCCGGCTGATGTACCCATCGGCGATGATGCCAAGTGGCCGGAGCTCGAAGTACATGTTCGTGATCGACATCCACGTGATGTCGACGTGATCCGGCGCCACACTCGGCGCCGACGCAGCCCCGGACGCACAGCCGGCAAGGAGAACAGTTGCCGAGGCACGAAGAAGGTTCTTCAGGGCGACGTGCATGGTTTCGATGATGGGCAAGGGAATTCGGTGACGCGGATCGTGGTCGAACGTGCGACACTGACGAAGTCTCGTCTCATGACACACGCACTTCAAATTCACGAGGGATCCGATCATGCCGAACGACAGGATGGATGAGATTCTCGATACGCTCGACCAGGCGCGGCAGCGCGCGACATACGGCGCCGTCGCCGCCATCGTTGGGTCCTCACCCCGCACGTTGATGGCGGGCCGAGAGCGCGATCGGCGACACTCGTGGGTGGTGAGTCGGAAGAGCGGCCAGCCCACCGGCTACGACGCGGAGCAGCTGCATCCGGAGCTCATGCGCAGTGAGCGCGTGATCGAGACCCGCGACGAGCTGGAGCGCTGGTTGGTCACGCGGAACGTGCAGTGACCGTCAGGCACTAGCCGGACGCAATCGTCTCGAGCTCTTCCCAGCGGGCGGTGAGCACACCGATCTCGCGCTCCAGTGCGGCAAGGCGAGCATTCGTTTCCAGGATTGCGGCGCCGTCGCGGAGGAGTGCGGGGTCGGAGAGCGAGCCGTAGACGGTCTCGCGCTTGCGCTCGAGCGCGTCGATGCGATCGGGAAGGGCGGAGAGCTCGCCGGTTTCCCGGAACGACAGCTTACGCTGTTTGGCCGGCGACTTCGATGGCGTTTTTGCGGGCGCGGGCGCGACGACACGCTTCGGTTGGGCGGACTCGATGGGCTTTCGTTGACGCACCCAATCCGAATATCCGCCGACGAACTCTCCGATGCGCCCGCCGCCCTCGAAGACCAGCGTGCTCGTCACGACGTTATCGAGAAACGCGCGATCGTGGCTCACCACGAGCAACGTGCCGGAGAAGTCGAGCAGCAGCTCCTCCAGCAGGTCCAGTGTTTCGATGTCGAGGTCGTTGGTCGGTTCGTCGAGGACCAGCAGGTTGAACGTTCGCGTGAAGAGTCGCGCGAGGAGCAGCCGGTTTCTCTCGCCTCCCGAGAGTGCGCGCACGGGCGTCCGCGCCCTGTCGGGTGAGAACAGGAACTCCTGCAGGTAGCCGAGTACGTGTTTGCGCTGCCCGCCGATCTCGACCCAGTCGGCACCGTCGGCGATGCTGTCGAACACGCTGCGCTCCGGGTCGAGCTGTTCGCGAAGTTGATCGAAGTACGCAGTCTCCAGTCCGGTGCCCAGGCGAATCGTGCCCGCATCCGGTTCGAGCTCGCCGAGCAGGAGTCGCAGCAGCGTGGTCTTGCCGGATCCGTTCGGTCCGATGAGCCCAACGCGATCGCCACGCGTGATCGTCGTCGTGAAGTCCCTCACGATGGCGCGTTCGCCGCGCGAGAAAATGACGCTCTTCGCCTCGACCACGAGACGCCCCGATCGCTCGGCCTCCGTTGCCTGGAGCCTGACGGTTCCCGTGCGCTCGCGACGCGCACCACGCTCGACGCGGAGCGCCTCGAGCGAACGAACGCGTCCCTCGTTGCGTGTGCGCCGCGCCTGAATCCCCGTTCGAATCCACACCTCTTCCTTCGCGAGCTTTCGATCAAACTCGGCCCATTCCTTCGCTTCGACGTCGAGCGCTGCTTCCTTGCGCTGGAGGTAGGTGTCGTAGTCGGTGCTCCAATCGACCAGTCGTCCGCGATCGAGCTCGACGATGCGTGTCGCTACGCGACGAAGGAAGGCGCGGTCATGGGTGACGAAGACGAGCGTGACGCCACGGTCGATGAGGAACTGTTCCATCCACTCGACGGCCTCGAAGTCGAGGTGGTTGGTGGGCTCGTCGAGGAGCAGGACGTCGGGCTGGCGCACGAGTGCGCGCGCGAGGAGCGTCTGTCGCTTGCGTCCTCCGGATGCGGCGGCGAACGGTGCGTCGGCGTCGAGTCCGAGATGCTCGAGCACGGTGTCGACACGGGACTGCATTTCCCACGCGTTCGCGACGTCGAGTGCGTGATGAAGGCGGTCGAGCTCGCGGAGCGCGGCGTCAGTGGCGTTGATGCCGACGTCATGGCTGGCTTGGTGGTAGCGCGCGAGCAACTGTCCGGCGGGGCCAAGCCCTTCGGCGACGACGTCGAAGGCGGTGCCCTCGACGTCATCGGGGACTTCCTGCTCGAGCCGCGTGACGGTGACTCCTGTCTGCCGGACGATCTCGCCTGTGGTAGGCGACATCGTGGCGTCGAGGAGCTTCATGATGGTGCTCTTGCCAGCCCCGTTGCGTCCGAGAAGGCAGACGCGCTCACCGCGCTCGATGGCGAAACGTGCGCGGTCGAGGATCGGAGGTCCGCCAAACGCGATGCTGACGTCTTGCATACTGAGTAAAGCCATTCAGATAATAAAGCCGGGCGCTGCGCTTATGGGGCGGACGGAGGCAAGCGCGGAACGAAAACGTACGATGCGAATCGAAGCCACCGACAACGCAGTCATTCCGCGATTCTCCGAACTGGGGAATCACGGAACTAGACCACGGGCATGCCACTTGTCGGCTAATGCGCCTCGAGTGCTCGCTGCATGCTCTCGTTGCCAAGGCGATCGACCGCCGTGACGACAACCCGCCGCGCACGCGGCTGGCCAGCAGGCGACACGATGAGCTGCGACTGCGCACCAGAAACGATCCACGTACGCCAACCACCATCGGCGCCTTCGGCGCGCACCGTCACCCAGGCGACCTTGTTCCATGCCGCCGGAGTCAGGCGTACCACCTGGTCGCCCGACGCGGCATCGACTGCCAACACAGCCGACGGACTCGCTGGCGCACGCTTGCCAAGCCACGGCGACGCTGGAATCAACGACGGCGACGCATACAGCTCGTCGTGCAGCTTGTCCGTCAACACCGCCGCCGCCACCTGCCTCGGCGGCTGCGTCGCGACGCCGACGAGCACCGAATCCCTCCGCACGCCGACCAGCGGCATCAGCGTCCGCATACTGAAGTGGATGTCGCCCGTTGCGCCAGACGCGCGCGTCGCACGGATCTGTGCATTGAGCTCGTCGGGGCCCCACGTGCCCCCGGCTGCCGCGCGACTCGCGTTGTGGCCCGGCCACAGATGTCGCGACTTCGTATTCTCGCCGAGCCACCAGCCGAGGAGCGCCGTGTAGCTCTGCGCGGCCTGCGTGGTCGGCCAGTAGAGCTGCGGCGTGAAGTAGTCGATCCATCCTTCGTGAATCCACTTCCGCGAATCGCCATAGAGCTTGGCGTACGAGTCGAAGCCGGTGATGCCCGCCGGATAGCCCGGACGCCAGATGCCGAACGGGCTGATGCCGACCTTCACCCACGGTTTCACTGCCTTCGTCTTCACGTACAGCTGCTGGATCAGCGTGTCCACGCTGTGCCGGCGCCAGTCGTCGCGCTCGAGCTTTCCGCCGCCCTTCTGATACTTCGCATAGCTCGACGAATCAGGAAACGGTACGACGGCGCTGTCCGGCCCGAGCTCGGGATACGGATAGAAGTAGTCGTCGATGTGAATGCCGTCGACGTCGTAGCGCTTCACGACGTCCAGCATCACACGCAGCGTCTGCTGAATGACCGCCGGCTCGCCGGGATCCATCCACTCGTAGCGGCCGTAGGTCCGCACGAGCTCCGGATGCGTCACGCTGATATGCGTGCGCGCATGCGTTCCCTTGGCGCTGGCGTGCTTCGCACGATACGGATTGAACCACGCATGCAGCTCGAGTCCGCGGGCATGCGCCTCGGCAACCGCGAACTTGAGCGGATCGTAGTATGGCTCCGGCGCTCGGCCCTCGACGCCCGTGAGATACGCGGACCACGGCTCGTACGGCGACTCGTACAGTGCGTCCGCCGCCGGCCGAACCTGCAGGAGAATTGCATTGAGGTTGAGCTCGACCGCGCGGTCGAGGATGGCGACGAGCTCGGACTTCTGCTGCCAGGCGCTCAGGCCGGGCTTGGAGGGCCAGTCGATGTTGGCGACGCTGGCGACCCACGCGCCGCGAAACTCGCGCGGGACAGGAGGTGGGCTCGAAGCGGTCTGCTGGGCCAGCGCCGGTGTGGCAAGCGCGGCGCCGAGGACCAAGGCGCGGAGAAGTGGTGTCATAAGTGTGTAAAGATGCAACCAGGATTGTCATCCCGCAGGCGTGCAGCGACTGTCGGGACCTGCTGTCGTTGCGATTATAGCCGGTCACAGGTGACGGAGCGTAGGTCCCGACACGAGCGGCCGCTCGTGCGGGATGACAGTGTTGATCCCCGCGAGGTAGACTCAACCCATGGCGAGGCAATCCGAGCCCGACGCAGACGCTGTTCCTCCCGACGTCACACCACTGCTCCTCGCATGGGGAAGCGGCGACACGGCGGCGGGTGAGCAGTTGCTGCCGGCAATCTATGCCGAGCTGCACCGGCAGGCCTCACGCGCCATGCGCCGCGAGCCGGACGAGCACACGCTGCAGGCCACGGCACTCGTGCACGAGGCGTATCTCCGCCTGGTCGACCAACGACGCGCCGAGTGGCACAATCGCGCGCAGTTTTTCGGCGTGGCCGCGCAGGTCATGCGGCGCATCCTCGTCGACCACGCGCGCGCACAACACGCCACCAAGCGCGGCGGCGCGATGCAGCAGATCACACTCGGCGACGCCACACAGACGACCGCCACGCACGCCGACGACAGCGCGCTCGACGTCCTCGCGCTGCATGAGGCACTCGACCGGCTCGCCGCGATGGACCCGGAGCAGGCGCGTCTCGTGGAGTTGCGCTACTTCGGCGGCATGAACATCGAGGAGACAGCCGTCGCGCTCGGCGTCTCGCCCGCCACGGTGAAGCGCGAGTGGGCCGTGGCGCGAGCGTGGCTTCGTCGAGAGATGACGTCTTCGTGACACCGGAGCGCTGGCAGGAGATCAAGGCCATTGTGGCCGAGGCGATGGAGCTGCCAGTGTGCGATCGCGCCGCGTACGTCGAGCGCGCGTGTGGGGACGACGTCGAGCTTTGCCTTGAAGTGAACTCGCTTCTCGTCGCGGCCGAGGGGATCGACAGCCTGCCCGTCACGCGCGCGGCGATTGCGTCGACCGCAGAGCAGTCGGCGCTGGGGAGTGCCCTCGGAGAGCAATACGAGATCGTGCGTCGCATCGGGCGCGGCGGCATGGGCGCGGTGTATCTCGCGCGCGAACGTGCGCTCGAGCGATTCGTCGCGATCAAGGTGTTGCGACCCGATCTCGCCGATCACCCCGACGCACTCGAGCGCTTCCGTCGCGAGGCGCGCATCGCTGCGCAGCTGTCGCATCCGGGAATCCTGCCGCTGCACACCTTCGGTGAAGTCGCCGGCCTGTGGTACTTCGTCATGGCGTATGTGCGCGGCGTGTCGCTCGCCGAACGACTGCGCGTCGAGGGACGCCTGCCGAGCCATGAGGCACTTCGTATCCTGACGGAGCTCGCCGACGCGCTCGAATGCGCGCACCGGCACGGCGTCATCCACCGCGACATCAAACCAGCCAACATCCTGCTCGACGAAGAGTCCGGCCGGGCGATGCTGGCGGACTTCGGTGTCGCGAAGGTGCACGGCGTGGGCGACAGCCTGACGGCGACCGGCACCATCGTGGGTACCCCGAACTACATGTCGCCGGAACAGGCACTCGGCGGCGCCAACGTCGACGAGCGCAGCGATCTCTTCTCGCTGGGCGCGGTTGGCTACACGATGCTCGCCGGCCGGGAGCCGTTTGCCGACGTGCGTGCCGAGGACATGACGCAGTGGCGTGCGACGCACGATCCGGTGACGCTGCTCGACGTCGCGCCGCAGGTTCCGCAGGAATTGGCGGCCGTGGTGATGCGAGCGCTCGCGCGCGATCGCACGGCGCGGTGGCCCACGGCGCACAGCCTCAGGGAAGCGCTCGCCCGCGCGAGCGGCGACGCGTCGAAGGCACTACCGGAATCACTGCGCGACTTGCCGACGTTCGGTCCGTACGCGGTGCTGTGGGCGCTCGGTTGGACATCGATCGCCGTGCGACGGTTCAGCTCACCCACCGATCGCGTGCTGCTGCTGTTCATCGCGCTGCTCGTTCCGGTCGGCTTCGGTCTTCATATATGGAACGTCGGACGAAGCGGGCTCGGAGCGGTGGAGTTGGCACGCGTGGCGTTCTGGCCGCCGGAGTGGTGGGGAATGTGGTGGCCGAGATTCCTGCGTCGGCCGAGTGATCTATGGCCGCGATTGCCGACGACTGCGCGACTGGTTCGGCGCGCGCTGAGCGTGTTCTTCGTCGTGTTGCCAGGAATGATTCTCCTCCGCCAGTGGTTCGCTGGTGAGAATGGCCAGGCGCCGGGAGAGCAGTCGCCGCTGTTCGTCGCGGCTGAGGTGTCGCTCGTGCTCGGTGCCACCGCGGTCGTGGCAGGATCACTGTTATGGGGCGTGAAGCGCGGGCTGTCGTTCGCGGAGTCAGTGCGCGTGTTGTTCGGCGCAACGACTCCATCGCCGGGTTGGAACGAGCCGCACATCGCGCGACTGCTCACATCAGCGTCAGGCGGTGTACGTCCTCCGGAGCGGGACGCGCCGGCCGATCATCGTCGCGCCATCGAACAGTTGGCGGCGACGCTGCCTGTGTCGAACGCGATGCTCGGCAACGCGGCTATCGCCGTGGCGAAGCGCCTGCTCGCCGGCATCGAGGAATGTGACGCCGAGGTCAGCTCGCTGGCCCATGTCGCAACGGCGAGTGAGCTGGATCGTCTCACCGCGCAGCTATCGACACTCGGCGAGGGTACACAAGGCGACCGCGCCGCACGCGGCGAGCTTCAGGAACTCGTGCGGAGGCAGTTGGACATCGTCCGCCGGATGCGCGACCAGAGTGAAGTGGTGTCGCAGCGACGTGCGCGACTGTTCACGCTCCTGCGCGGCCTCTGGACTCAGCTGAACGTCGTGCGCGACGGCACGGTAGCCGAGCAGACCGCCGCCGAGCGGTTGGAGGCGTTGCTGGCGGAATCGGCGGCTGAGGTGGAGCGGAGTACTTTGCATCCATGAGGAGCGCTCGTTCCATCCTGACGTTCATTCCGCGTGCACTCGGCAAGGTTGCGGGCATGTCTCGCGCGACCGCGGCGGGCTTTGCGTTCGCGCGCAGATGGACGCGCGTCGACGCCGCGCCGACCGTGCGCGTAGAACGCGTCGAGAATCCGCTGCGAGCCTTCTTCGATGCGCGCACGACGGGCCGAGGCATCTGGAAGTGGGAGCACTACTTCGACATTTATCATCGCCACTTCGCGAAGTTCGTTGGACGCGACGTATCGCTCGTCGAGATCGGCATCTACAGCGGCGGCAGCCTCGAGATGTGGAAGGACTACCTCGGTCCAACGGCAACGATCCACGGCGTGGACGTCGAGGAGGCATGTCGCGTGTACGACGATGGGCAGACACGCGTACACATCGGCGATCAAGCCGATCGCGTGTTCTGGCAGAGGTTTCGCAAGGATGTGCCGCAGCTCGACATCGTCGTCGATGACGGCGGCCATACGCCGGAGCAGCAGATCGTCACGCTCGAGGAGCTGCTGCCCCATCTAAAGCCAGGCGGCGTGTTTCTGTGCGAGGATGCCGACGGCGTTCACAACGAGTTCATCGCGTACGTCGCCGGTCTGGTCAATCACCTCAACACGGTCGATCACCGGACCGGCACGCTGCTGGCCACGACGCCGACACCGTTCCAGAAGGCGATCTACGCTGTTCATTTCTATCCGTACGTCGTCGTCATCGAACGCACCGACGTGCCGGTCGAGCTCTTCTCGGCGCCGAAACACGGCACGAAGTGGCAGCCGTTTCTGAAGTAGTGCATCTGTCAGCGCGTCGGCGTCGGCGACTGCCAGAGCACGTGGGTGATCATCCACTTGCCGTCGTACCTGGCCAGCAGCAGGTAGTCGGTGCCCCACCACGCCGTGACCTTCGCGCTCGCCGTCTGATCCATCACATCGAGCAGGTCGACTTTTTTCGGCGCCGTCGCGGGTGTTGTGCGCCCCTTCTCCCTGAAGCGGCGCGCGTAGCCGAGAATCTCGTCCCACTTCATCTGCTCGCCGGCGTAGCGTTTGTCGGCCTCGAGCCAGTCGAAGCCGTACTTGTAGACGTCGGGCCGAATGCTGCGGACCAGCTTCGCCGTGTCGCCCTCGTAGAAGCCTTCCACGTAGTCGAGTGCGGCGCGTGTGATGCCGGCGCGGTCAGCTGTGCCCTGCGCAGTGGTAGTACGCCGTGCAATGGCGGTGAGCGCGAGGACTATCGCGAGAAGAACTGCCGAGCGTCTCCGCATCATGGATCCCGTGAGAGGTGTCCATGACGATACGAGCTTCGCCTCGCCTGGAGCGCAGGCGGTCGACGAACTGGTGCCCTGGGCCGACGAACTGGTCTACAGTGCGCCGCCGAGACGCTCGGCAAGCTGCTCGCGACGCGTGCGTGTGAGCTTGAGCCGAGCGCCAGTGGAGAGCAACACGGTGTAGTCGCCGTTGGTGAGGGGCACGAGCTCGGTGATGCGGTCGACGTTCACGACGGCCGCGCGATGAATGCGGACGAACTGCTTCGGGGGTAGCTGCGCAGCGAAGGCGGAGATCGTCGCGAGGTGCAGGAACGTCCGTCGGCCGGCGTAGATGCGAACGTAGTCGCCGTCGCTCTGAATCCAGTCGATCGCCGACGGCTCGAGCGCGACGACCCGTCCGCGATCGCGAATGACGACGCGCGTGATCTCGTCCGGCGTCCGTGACGCGAGGCGGATGCGGGCGCGATCGACGGCACGTGCGAGCTGTGCGTCGTCGATCGGCTTGAGCAGGTAGTCGAGCGCCTGCACAGCGAACGCCTGCAGCGCGCGGTCGTCGTGCGCGGTGACGAACACCACGAGTGGTCGCGTGAACTCGGGAAATGCCTCGAGCACGCGAAAGCCGTCGGCATCCGGCATCTCGATGTCGAGAAAGACGAGGTCCGGCACGAGCTCACGAATGGCCGCTACGCCAGACGCCGCGTCCTGCGCCTCGCCGACGATCTCGACGTCGGGCCACATGGCGAGTCGCGTCGCGATGCCGCGCCGCGCCAGCGCTTCGTCGTCCACGATGACGACGCGCATCGGTCAGGCTCCGAGGGCGACGACGCGGTCTGTCGCCGGGGAAGGAAGAACGGCCGAGCTGGCGGTGAAGGGCAGCTTGATGTCCACGCGAAACATGCCGCTGTCGTCAGATGTCTTCACCTCCTCGCGACCGCCGTACAATACCGCGAGCCGCTCGCGCACGTTCGTCAGGCCGATGCCAGACCCGATGGCCGAGCGAGACGGCACGGGCGCGCTGTTCTCGATGGTGACCTCGAGCCGCGTGCCGACAACGCGCGCCGAGATGGCGATCGTGCCGCCACTCTCGAGTCGGCTGATGCCATGGCGCGTCGCGTTCTCCACCAACGGTTGCAGCAGCAGCAACGGCACGAGGCCGCGATAGGCGTCCTCCTCGATGTCGTACGTCACGCGCAATCGCTCGCCGAAGCGCACCTGCTCGATGTCGAGATACTGTCCCGCGAGCGACAGCTCTTCTGCCAGCGGCACCTGCGCGGTGAGATCCTGCCGCAGCGTCGCGCGGAGAAAGTCTCCCAACCGCGTGATCATCAGCGTCGCGTCATCGTTGCGTCGTTCGGCAATCAGCGTGGAGATCGCGTTGAGCGTGTTGAAGAAGAGATGAGGATTCAGCTGATGCTGCAGCGTACGCAGCTTCACCTCGGCGACCATCGTCTCGGCGCGCCATGCGCGTTCGCGCGCGATCTGCAGCGCGGCGTAGTGCGTGAGGCCGAGGTAGAGGAATGCCCACGCGACGAGCGTGAAGGAACTGTAGACCGTGCCCCCGAACAGTGTGCCGATTGATCCGTAGTCGCTGTGCTGCCCGAGAAACGCCGTCTCGATGGGAATGGTGAGAAGGTTCGCGGTGGCGGTCCACACAGCGGCGAGCAGGTACGACGCGACGACACTGGCGACGACGAGCGACGTCATCGAGCGCTGGCCGGCGAGCATGCGTCGCAGGATGATATGGAGGATCAGCGAGATCGCGACGCCGAGCAGCGTGAGCAGGAGCTTCTCGGCAAGCATGAACGACAGGGGGAATCGTCCGATGCGGGAGAAGGCCATCGCGACGAAGTAGCCGGTCCAGCCGAGGAGCTGGAGGGTCCAGAAGGACGGGAGGGAACGACTGCGCGACATTCCGCAATGTTGCTCAACGTCGCCCGTGGCGCCAACGTAGTCGGACACCACACGGCGTCTCATCCCACGTCGCTCCCCGTAGAGAGATCGTATGCTTCCGCTGCGTTACCTGCTCGCGTTATCCGTCCCCGCTGTTGTCACGCTGACGATTGGCGTCGGCCTTCCGGGCGTGAGCGAACCGTCCGCGACAACCGCGCTCGACACCACGCTTTTGAGCGCCTACAAGTGGCGGAACATTGGCCCTGATCGCGGCGGCCGTTCCATCGCTGCCAGCGGCGTTCGTGGCCGCCCGAAGGAGGCCTACTTCGGGGCGACGGGCGGCGGGCTCTGGAAGACCATGGATGGCGGCGACAACTGGGCGCCTGTCACCGACGGTCAGTTGACCTCTGCCAGCGTCGGCGCCGTCGCGGTGTCGGAGTCGAACCCCGACATCGTCTTCATCGGCATGGGGGAGACCTGCATTCGCGGCAACATCATGCCGGGCGATGGCGTCTACAAGAGCGCCGACGCCGGGAAGACGTGGACGCACGTCGGCTTCAAGGACTCCGACGGCATCTCGAAGATCCGCATCCACCCGACGAACCCCGACATCATCTACGTCGCGTCGTTCGGCAAGTATGCAGTGCCGAGCAAGGAGCGTGGCGTCTTCAAGTCGACCGACGGCGGCAAGACGTGGAAGAACGTGCTGTACCGCGACGACAAGACCGGTGCGATCGACATCTCCATCGACGCGACGAATCCCAATGTTCTCTACGCGGCGATGTGGGAAGCGTATCGCAAGGAATACCAGATGTCCTCCGGCGGCCCGGGCTCGGGGTTGTTCAAGAGCACGGATGGGGGTGAGCACTGGACAGAGATCACACGCGCCAAGGGTCTGCCGGCTGCCGGTGTCGTCGGCCGCATCGGAGTCGCCGTATCCGCCGCGAATGCCAATCGCGTCTACGCGCTCGTCGAGCACGACAGCGGTGGCCTCTACAAGAGCGACGACGCCGGTGCGTCGTGGACGCTCGTGAACGCCAATCGCGACATCCGGCAGCGCGCGTTCTACTACACGCACGTCTATGCGGATCCGAAGGAGCAGGACGTCGTCTACATGCAGAACACGTCGATGTTCCGGTCGAAGGACGGCGGCAAGACGACCGCGACCATCAACAACGGCACGCATGGCGACATGCACGACCTGTGGATCGATCCGGACGCGCCGG
>JBDSML010000148.1:0-4524 GCA_039915865.1 Gemmatimonadaceae bacterium
CGTAGCTCGGGTGCGTGATCTTCTGCGTCTCGTCCACCGCCACGTCGAACAGCGTCCGGTCGTAGTAGATGCCGTAGCCGCCGAACACCGTCGTCTTGCTCGCTTCATCCAGCGCGTACGAGAAGCCCACTCGCGGCTGGAATGCGCCGTAGAATGGCTTCCGGTTGTTGCCGGTGCTGATGTACCGGTTGAGGTCGAGCGGCGTCGGGAACTGGCTGTTGTATCGCGTCACGGTGTCGACCACCGACTTTGGTGTCACGTAGTCGTAATTCATCATGTGCGACTCGTAGTCCCACCGCACGCCGAGATTCAGCGTGAAGCGCTTCACGGGAGTCCAGTCGTCCTGGATGTAGAGCCCGACCTGGCTGTTGTTCGCATTGAAGTTTGGATTGCCCGTGCCGTAGTTGAGCTGGAACGGGGTCGCATAGTTGTACGTCTGACCGCCATTCGTCGCGTTGTAGCGGAACGTCGGCGTGCCATCGTTGTCCTTGACGAGGTCGTACTGCACGAAGTCGTAGCTCGCGCCGCCCTTGAACACGTGCTCGCCCGCCAGCTGGAAGCCGGTGTACGTCACGTCGTTGCGCAGGCCGAGCCGGTTCTGGACGTAGTCCTGCGTGCTCGCGTTGCTGCCGATGAAGTGATCGCTGTTGGAGTAGATGAAGTCGCGTCGTGGAAGTCCCGGCGTGTTGGGGCTCGGGTTGCGTTGGAAGCGCGAGAAGTCGACCTTCGCCTCGTTGAGCCACGGACCGGTGAAATAGTTGTACTTGAGCTGACCCACCGCGACGTTCTGCCGGTAGTTCACCGCCGCCTGCCGCGCCGTGTTCAGGCTGAAATCGCGCACATCGGTCTCGTAACGGTTGCTGAAGCTCAGCTCCGCCGACGAGCGATCGTTGATCGAGTTGCTCAGCTTCGCGAACACCAGGTGCTCCTTGAACGGCGAGCCGAACGTGCCGGAGTACTGCGGCAAGTTCACCGTATCGAGTGCCGCAAAGCCGCTCGGCGGCGCGGCGAAGTCCACTCGGTTCGAGCGATTCTGGATGTTGCCTTCGTACGAGGCGAAGAGGTGCAGCTTGTCCTTGATGAGCGGACCGCCGACACTCAGCGCCGTGAGCGTGCGATTGTAGGGCGGCTTGCTGAACGTGGCGGGATTCTTGTTCTTGTCCCTTCGTTGAAAGCTGTCGAGCGACACGAGGCTCTGGTTCTGGTAGCCCACGAGGATGTTGCCCTTCCATTCGTTCGTCCCGGACTGCGTCGTTGCCACGATCACCGCAGCCGACGCCTTCTGGTATTCCGCCTTGTAGTTCTGCGTGATGACGCGGTATTCCTGAATGGCGTTTTGTGGAAATGGATTGCCGCGGCTCGCGTCCTGTCCGGCCACGCCGCCGCCCGTCAGGTCGTTCTTGAAGCTCGTACCGTCCACGAACAGGTTGACCGCATTGGCCGACTGTCCACCCGATTGGATCGTGCGGAAGTTCGTCGAGTTGATGCGGTCTTCGGACACGGTGACGCCTGGCGCCAGTGCGGCGAGCTCGAGGAAGTTGCGACTCGCACTCGGCAGCTTGTTGATCTGTGCCTCCGTCACGTTCGTCGCCACTTCCGACGTCCGTGTTTCGGCCGTCGCCGCCTGCGCCTGCACGACGACCGTCGACAGCTGGATCGCCGCGTTGGCGAGCGAGAAATCCTGGATCTGCGTCGCGCCGATCTGCACCACCACTCGGCGCGTCTGCCCCGTGGTGCCGATACGGCGCACCGCCATGTCGTACGTGCCGGGAATCAGGCCGGGTAGCACGTAGAATCCGTCGGCACGCGTTACCGTGCCGCGCTGAACGCCGCTCTCGACGTTCTTCGCCGTCACCTGCGCGTCGCCGATGCCAGTACCACTCGCACCTGTGATGTTGCCGCGAACGGTACCAGTGGAGTTCTGCGCGAAGGCAGCCGTCGCCGTCGATACGAGGAGGATGATCGCGGCCGCCAGACAGCTTCGCCCAAACTCGCAAAGCCGATTCACTCGCTGCATGGTAAACAATGTCGATCTCATGAAAGTGTCTCCTGGGGATGAACGAATTGCTGCGGGGGTCAACGTCGCGTCGCGTACACAGGCGGCGGACCACACGAGTGCCGAACGACAAGTTCGGCGGGAACCACTTCCCGATGGGCGGTGCCATCTCCCACCGGGTCAGCAAGGGCGCGAAACAGCAGGACCGCGGCACGAGCACCGAGTTCATCGATGGCGACCGCCACCGTCGTGAGCGCGGGCGTCACGTATCTCGCGATGGGGATGTCGTCGAAGCCCACGATGCTCATCTCACCGGGGACGCCGATCTTCGCTTCGTGCAGCGCGAGCAGCGCTCCGACGGCCATCGCATCATTCGCCGCGAAGATCGCTGTCGGCTGCGTACCGCTGAGTGCGAGCAGCTCGCGCGCCGCGCGCCATCCGCCCTCTTCCGTGAAGTCACCGTGCACAACGAACGTGTCGCGCACCGCAAGACCGGCCGTGCGCATCGCCGCACGGTAGCCGCGGAGCCGAGCGCCGGCGTCCGCGTTGCGTGGTGGGCCGCAGATGAAGGCGATCTCGTGATGCCCGAGCTCCGCGAGATGCCGCACCACAGCGCGCGTGCCGCCCATGTTGTCGACCGTCACGGCGGCGGCAGCACCGGGCGTCGCCGGGGCATTGAGGATCACGGCGGGAAGACCCTCGGGGAGCGCCGACGCGAGTGATGACGTCGACACCTCGGGCGCCATGACGAGCAGCCCGTCCACGCGTCCGCGCATCGCGCGCACAGCGACCGACACACCGTGCGCATCGTGGTGGGAGCTGGAGACGAGCAGCGCATGCCCCGTGCGCTGGATCTCCAGGTCGATGCCGCGCAGCAGCTCGGAGAAGAACTCCCCATAGAGATCGGGGAGGATGACGCCCACGGCGCTCGCCTGCCGCCGACTGAGCGTGCGTGCCGCGCCGTTGGGTGCGAAGCGCAGTTCGCGCGCGACCTCGAGCACGCGTGCGCGCGTTCCGTCGCGTACAGGTGCGCTCGCGTTGAGTACGCGAGAGACCGTGGCCACGGAGACTTTGGCGAGCCGAGCGACGTCCCTGATCGTGACGGTCACGTGAGCGACATTCCTTCGAAAAACCAGCCTGCGTCGAGCGACTCCGGCGGCGGAGTTGCAACGGCATGAAAACGTTTACATTGGCGCACCGTTCGTCAAGATCCGCCGCAAATTCACCATGGCGGACACGACCGCTGATCAACGCCCCGCTCCCGATCGCGTAATCCATCAGGACCCTGAAAGAGCCTGCCCTCGACTCGGCGGCACCTTCCCTCTGGAGACCCGACCGCATGACATCCCGTTGCATTTTCGCCCGACACATGGGCGCTGCTGCTTTCGTCGCACTGACCGCCGGCCTATCCACCGCCGCCGCCGCTCAGGCGCGCACCAGCGGCATCGACACCACCAACTTCGATCGCTCCATTCGGCCGCAGGACGACTTCTTCCGCTACGTGAATGGCGGATGGCTCAAGAAGACGGAGATCAAGAGCGACGCCACCGGCGCCGGCGCATTCCAGGAGCTCGCTGACCGCAGTCGCAACGGACTGCACGAGCTCTTCGAGGACGCCGCGCATCCGCCCAAAACCACCGGCGACAACCGCGCTGCCGTGCAGCTCCACTCACCGAACGGACCCACGGAAGCCGAGCGGAAGAAGATCGGTGACTTGTATGCCAGCTTCATGGACTCGGTGCGCATCGAGAAGCTCGGGCTGGCGCCGCTCGCCGGAGAGATGCAGGCCATCTCTGCCCTCAAGACGCCCAAGCAACTGCCGACGACCTTCGCCCACTTCGCGAAGCTCGGCATCCAGAATCCCATCGGCGTCGGCGTCGGACAGGATCCCAAGGCGTCGTCCGTCAACATCGTCTCGGTGAATCAGTCGGGTCTGGGCATGCCCGATCGCGACTACTATCTCCGCAACGACGCGAAGACTGTTGCCACACGCGCCGCATACGTCGACTACCTGACGAAGATGTTCACACTCGCCAAGCAGCCGGATCCCGCGGGCGCGGCACAGCGCATCCTCTCACTCGAGACGCAGATCGCCACGAAGCAGTGGGATCGTGTGAAGAGCCGCGATCGCAACGCGAGCTACAACAAGATGACGGTCGCGCAATTGAAGGCGCTCACGCCGTCCTACGACTGGAACGCCTACCTCAAGGAAGCACGGCTCTCCAAGGCGACGGACGTCATCGTCCGCCAGCCCGACTACGTCGCCGCAGTGGACACCATCATCAAGGCGACGCCAGCGTCCACATGGCGCGAATACCTCACCGCCAAGGTGCTCGACGCCACCGCTGACGAGCTCCCCGCCGCATTCGGCGAGACGCGCTTTGCCTTCCGCGGCAAGACACTCTCCGGCCAGCAGGAGATGGCCCCACGCTGGAAGCGCGCCGTCAGCGGCACCGAGAACATCCTCGGCGACGCCACCGGCAAGCTCTACGTCGAGCGCTACTTCAAGCCCGAAGCGAAGGCGCGCA
>JBDSML010000235.1:0-3710 GCA_039915865.1 Gemmatimonadaceae bacterium
GACCGTCGTACCGACAGCCAGCCGGCTGGAGTGACGCGCATCTCGGGCCCCATGCTCGCCGTGAGGGCGGGAGATCATCTATGAACGTCACCTGTCCGGAATGCCGCTCGGTATTTCGCGTCGATCCGGCGAAGCTCGCCGCGGCGAGCGTCCGCGCGCGTTGCTCGGTGTGCGGCGGAGTGATCACGATTGCCGCCGGCGCCGACGCGCGCTCCGAGTTCGCATCCGCTGCGTCCGCCACGGCCGCAAGCGCAACGCTACCTGCTCGCGCGGCAACGCCTGCCGCCCCGATGTCTGCGGCTACCACGCCCACGCCGGCCATCGCGTCGACAGCGATTCCACCGGCGTCGTCAGCGCCGCGTGCGCCAACGCCGAGCGTGTCGATGCCGACGACGCGTGCGCCGGCACCAACGCCGGTTTACTCGTCACCGGCGGTCGGTGCACCGACGCCGACGACAGGGGTCTCGATCCAGAGGCCGATCGTTGCGGCGACTCCAGTGCCGGCGCCGCCGCGCATGCCGACGCCCAGCACGGCGATGCCGACGCCCAGCACGGCGATGCCGACGCCCAGCACGGCGATGCCGACGCCGATCGTTGCGACGCCCGCCGTTCCGCCGGTGCCGCGCGCCCCGACACCGAGCGCCGCGATGCCGACGCCGATCGTCGCGGCGCCTGCGGTGCCGAATGCTCCGCGTCCGGTAACGCCCTTGCGACCGACCGTCGTTGCCCCGCCGGTCGCACCTTCCACCCGGCCCACGCACGCTCCCGGTCCACCGTCCTTCGCGCGGCCGTCATCGGTCGCGCCACCGGTCACGCGTCCGGCGGGGTCGCCGCAGCCGCCCGTCGCACCGCATCGGCCGTCGTTCGCCGCACCGGCGGCGGCGCCACCGGTCGCACCCGCGACGCAGGCCCCAGCGTCGGTTCCGGCGCCGGTCGCGGCACCTGCGCCGGCCGCAGCGACGCCTGCCGCCGGTGTGCCGACGGGTCGCGCGCCCATCAACCCATTCCTCGCGAACGATCCCAACGCGAAGGCCAAGCGTCTCGCACGTGCGTTGGTGTCCGACATCTGCGCATACTTCCCGCAGAAGCGCGACGAAGGCGTTCGCGACGGCACGCTCAAGCAGCTGTTTCGCGAGGAGATCAAGAAGAGCTACGAGGAGTACGTCGAGCAGATCGGACGCGAGTTCGCCGAGTCGACGACGCACTTCCAGGATGCGCTGAACGACATCCTTGCCGGGGGAAAGAAGCTCTTCTAGTCCGTAGCGCGGCAGGCTATCTTTCGCTCTGCTGAGACTCCGCGAGCCGTCCGCCCCTCAAGCCGGACGGCTCGTGTCTTACCCGGGAGAATGGAATGGCGGACAACGAACGCGCCAAGTTGCTGTCCTCGTACGACGATCAGCTCGCCGAGCTGAGGAGGTATCTTTGACCTCGATCACAAACGGCACGAACTGACGGCGCTCGAGGAACGAATGGGCAGCGCGGACTTCTGGAACAACCAGGAGAGCGCGCAGGGGATCGTGCAGCAGGTCAAGGCGCTAAAGCTGTGGGTCGAGCCGTTCGAGGCGCTGATGTCCCGGGTACTGAGTACACGCGAGCTGCTCGAGCTCCTCGCGTTGGAGCCGGACGCCGAGATGGACGCGGCGCTCGATGCGGAATTCGAGCGCGTCAGCGCCGATCTCGAGGAATTCAGGCTCCGGTCGCTGCTCTCAGCGCCGGACGATTTCCGCGACGCGCAACTCGAGATCAGCGCTGGCGCCGGTGGCACCGAGGCGCAGGATTGGGCGCAGATGATCATGCGCATGTACACGCGCTGGGCCGAGCGTAAGGGCTACGAGGTGGAAATCCTCGACTTGAGCGAAGGCGAGGAGGCCGGGATCAAGGGCGCTGTCCTCGAGATCAAGGGCATCAACGCCTATGGCTTTCTCAAGGCGGAATCCGGAGTGCATCGTCTCGTGCGCATCTCGCCGTTCGATTCGCAGGCCCGCCGGCACACCAGCTTCGCCTCGGTGTTCATCTATCCGGTGGTCGACACGGACATCAACATCGAGATCCGCGATGAGGACCTGAAGATCGACGTCTTCCGCGCATCCGGCGCTGGTGGCCAGCACGTCAACAAGACCAGCTCCGCGGTGCGCATCACGCACATTCCGAGCGGCGTGATCACGTCGTCGCAGGCGCAGCGGTCGCAGGGAAAGAACAAGGCGACGGCGATGAAGCAGCTGAAGAACCGCCTCTACCAGATCGAGTTGAACAAGCAGATTGCGAAGAAGGCGGAGATGGACGCGAACAAGTCGGATGTGAGCTTCGGCAGCCAGATTCGAAGCTATGTCTTCCAGCCGTACACGATGGTCAACGACCACAGAACGGAGCTCAAGATTCCCGACGTGCAGAAGGTGATGGACGGTGGGATCGATCCGTTCATCGAGGCGTTTCTGAAGGAGACGGGCGGCGGGAGCAAGGGAGAGGCGGCGTGACCGATGAGCTGAACTTCGTCCAGCAGGCGAGGCGGGATAAGCTCGACGCGCTGGTCGACGCCGGCGTGCCGCCGTTTGCGTACAGCTATGAGCGGACGCACACCGCCGCGGCAGCGACGGTGGCGATGCCTGAGGGTCAGGACGAGGGCGGCGCATCGGTGCGCGTCGCCGGCCGGCTGGTCGCCTGGCGTGGCCACGGCAAGACGGCGTTCGCGCATCTGGCCGATGGCAGCGGTCGCATCCAGCTGTACTTCCGCAGGGACGAACTCGGCGATGACGCGTTTGCCCGTCTCGACCTGTTCGACGTCGGTGACGTCGTGGGCGTGAGCGGGACGCTCATGCGAACGCGCACGGGCGAGGTCACGATTCGTGTCGTGACGGTGGAGATGCTGGCAAAGTCGCTGCGTCCGTTGCCGTATGGAAAGGAAGAGGTTGTCGACGGTGTGACCGTGCGTCACTCGGGGTTCGCGGATCCGGAACAGCGCTACCGCCAGCGATACGCTGATCTCGCCGTACATCCTGAAGTTCGCGCGCAGTTCATCGCTCGCTCGAGGCTCGTGTCGGCGATTCGTTCATTTCTCGACGGGCGCGACTTTCTCGAGGTGGAGACGCCGATCTTGCAGCCGCTCTATGGCGGCGCCACGGCGCGTCCCTTCACGACGCATCATAACGCGCTGGACATGCCGCTTTTTCTCCGCATCGCGGATGAGCTGTATCTCAAGCGCCTCGTCGTCGGCGGGCTCGATCGCGTGTACGAGATCGGCCACGACTTCCGGAACGAGGGCATCGACCGGACGCACAATCCGGAATTCACGATGCTCGAGTTCTATCAGGGCTTCGCCGACTATCGTGAGATGATGACGGTGGTGGAGGCGTTGCTCGTGCACGTCGCGGATGCGGTGCGTGCGGTGCCCGGCCTCTGGCGGCCCAACGTCGCTGGCGACGCGGTGCCCGTGTTGAAGACGCCCTTCCCGCGCATCGAGTGGCTGCCGGCCCTCAATGCGGCAGTCGGCCGCGATGTGCTGGCGTGCGACGACGAGACGCTGCGCCAGCTCGCCCAGGGGCAGGGGGTGGAGAAGGTGAAACTCATGAGTCGGCCGAAGCTCCTCGACGAGCTGTTCGGCGCGCTCGTGGAGAGCAAGATCGTCGAACCGACCTTCGTCATCGACTATCCGGTCGAACTGTCGCCGCTCGCCAAGCCCAAGCGTGGCAACCCCGCGCTCACCGAGCGGTTCG
>JBDSML010000277.1:0-72219 GCA_039915865.1 Gemmatimonadaceae bacterium
CCCTTGAGCGTGTGCATCACGCGGAAGACGGCGCGCAGCCGCTCCGCATCGTCGGGCGTGCGTTCGAGTGCCAGGAGATCGTCGTTCAGCTGCTGGACCTGCTCGTCCAGCTCGTCGATGAAGATGACGAGCAGTCGAGCAGCCAGCGCGTCATCGGCCATCGATCACCTGCCCCGCGCGCCGACCATGCCGACGAGCTGCGTTCCCAGTTCGTTCAGGTTCTGCGCGGCCGTCTCCGACTGATGTGTCGCCGTGAGGTTCTGCTGGGTGGCGTCATGGATATTGGCAATGGCCTGGCGAATCTGATCCATGCCGAGCGCCTGTTGTCCCGCCGAGGCGACGATCTGGGCGGCGGCCTGTGCCGCCTCGTCGACGACCGTGGCCAGCTGCGCGATGATGTCGCCTGCGGCGCCGACCTGGCGCACCGCGGCGGCGGTCTGCTTGGTACCCTGCTCGGTCGCCATGACGGCCGCACTCGTCGAGCGCTGGATCTCACCGAGGAGGCGACGCACCTGGACGGTCGACTCCTTCGCCTCGCCCGCGAGTGTCTTGATCTCGGCAGCGACGAGCGCGAAGCCGCGGCCATGCTCACCAGCGCGCGTGCTCTCGACCGCCGCGTTGAGCGCCAGCAGCTTGGTCTGTTCGGCGATGTCACTCACGGCCGTCGTGATCTCGCCAATCGCCTGCGCCTGTTCCGCCAGCGCGACGATCGTGTGCGCCATCGTCTCGACCTGCGCCTGCACGAGTTGCATCGCCTTCACGGCATCGTCGACGGCCTTTTGGCCGGCGCGTCCGCCTTCCGACGCGCGCTGCGCGGCGTCGGATACGGCACGGGCGCGCTGTGCCGATTGCGTCGCCGTCTGCGCCACCTCGTCCACGGTGGCGACGGTCTCCGTCACCGCAGCCATCGACTCATTCGTCCCAGCGGCTTGCTCCGTCGTCGCCGAGAGGATTTCGGCGCTGCTCGAGGCGATGACGTTCGCCGTCTCCTGCAACGGGCGCGTGATGGAACGGCTCAGGAAGTACGCGAGGATCCCACCGAGGATGATCGCGATGATCGCCGATCCGAGGACGATTCCGCGGGCCGTCTGCGCCGTCGTCTGTCCCACCTGCGCTTCTACATCCGAGCGTCGCCCGGCATCCAGTACGCCGGTGTGGATCAGCGTGTAGAGCGAATCCCCAACCGGCTGCGTGTTCATCGTGCGGATCCGCTGCACTGCCGCCTGATCGTTCGCCTTGCTCGCCGTCGACGTGGCGACAAGCCCGTCGCTCCATCGTCCGAGGAGTGACGAGGCGGCGGACCAGCGTTCGCGTTCTTCCGCAGTCTTCACGGTATCGCGCAACTGCGCGACGAGCACTCGGGAGTTGGCAAGCAGGGTATCGCGCGCCCGCTCGAATCGTGCGTCATACGACACCAGCAATCGCAAGTGGTTGATATGCGCCTCCTTGAGCTGCGACTCGAAGCGGAGCGCTGGCACCAGCGACGATCGACGAGATGCGAGTGCCGTCTCGTAGGCGTCGGTAGTGTTGCCGAGCGCGTTGGCGCCGACGATGGCGACCAGCGCCAATAGTGCGAGCTCGAGCGCGAGCGCCAGCGCGATGCGCCGGCCGACTGTCCACGTCATCAGAACCTCATCCAGGGAGTGAACCTCATCACGGCTCGGGCCGAGCCGCATTCAGCATTGCTTCCGCGTCGAGTACGAGGACGCCGTCACTCGTCACGCCCATCGACATGCCGCTCCGCGCACCGGCCAGCACGGGCGACAACTGCGAGCGCGCCACGAGGCGGGTCTCGTCGACGGAATCGGCGAGCAGGCCAACCACGGCACGCCGCCCGTCGCCAAGCACGATGAGACGCGTGTCGGCATCGTGCGATGCGGCCTTGGCGCCGACCGAAAGTACAGTGAGCGGGCGTCCGCGCCACGCCGTGACGCCGTACACCGGAGCGACGGCGCGCGGCAGCGGAGTGACGACGGCGGCGCGGATGATCGCGACGATGGAACCGAGCGGCATCGCGAGACGTTCGTCGCCGATGAGAAAGACGAGGACATCGAGCATGTCCGCAGCGACCGCGGCATCTTCGACCAGGCGCGGCTTCGCCAGCTGCCGCGCGCGGTTCGCCAGAATCGTGTCGTGCGCCGTGGTACTCACCGCTGCGCTCGCGCCGTGAGCTCGCGCAGCCGCAGCGTCGCGATCTGGCGGAGCCGCGACGCCGGCACGCCGTCAGCCGCTTCGACGGGGGTCGCGGGATCGACGTCGGCGAGCAGCGCAATGACGTTCTCGAACGCGATGCGCGCGCCGTTGGCGTCGCCTGTGCGCGTGAGGGCGTCGCCGAGGAGCAGATGGCTCACGACGAGCTTGCGATCGAGATAGATCGCGCGTCGCGCAGCGATCGCGGCGTCGGCATACCAACCCGCCTCGGCGAGCAGCGTCGCGTGCAGATAGTGCAGCTCCGCCGCGAGCGGGTGCGTCTCGAGCGCGCGGGCGCACAGCTCCCCCGCGTTGTGCAGGCGACCCTGATTCGCGACGGCGCGAATGTAGAGGATCCAGAGACCCAGGTCGGAGGACCTGTCCGCGATCGACAGCGCCTGAATCGCCATCGTCTCGACGGCCGAGTAGTCGGCACGCTCGTAGGCGTCGACCATCTCGTCGTCGGCGACGAGCGCGCGCGGCGGCGACAGCGGAACGAGCGGCGGGCGGTCGGCGACGGGCTCGACACGCACCGGCGCGCGCCGCTGTTCGACGGGTTCAGTGGTCCACGTCGCGAGCGGCGTATCGGATTGCGCTGGCCACTGGAAGACCGGCGTGGGTTTACGCGTTGCGTTGGGACGCCGATAGTAGACGCCGGCCGGAGTCATCACCGCTTCGCAGGGCACGAGGTGCGCGAGCGGCGGATCGGATGCGCCGAGCAGGAGCCAACCGTCGTCGGCGAGCGAGTCGAGCAGGCCTGCAGCGATCCGTGTGACCGTCGGGATGTCGAAATAGATCATCACGTTGCGGCACATGATGAGGTCGAACGGTGCCGTGCCCGCATTGGCGCTGGGATAGTTGTCGTGCACGAGGTTCAGCGCGCGGAACTCCACCGAATCGCGTATCGCCGGATCGAGCTCGAAGTAGCTGCCGTTGCGACGGAACCACCGGTCGACGCGAAGTTCTGACACACCGCGCAGCGCCCAGCGCGTGTACCGCCCACGGCGCGCCGCCTTCAGCCGAGGCAGCGCGACATCGGTGCCGAGTATCTCGACGGGTCCCGTCCAACCGAGCTCGCGCAACAGGATGGCGATCGTATACGGCTCCTCTCCCGACGCGCAGCCAGCGCTCCACACACGCAGCGGACGGCCGACGTCGTGGTTCCGCGTCCGCGATGGAACGATGTCGGTGCCAAGGAGTGCCAGCTGCGCCGAATCGCGAAAGAAGTAGCTCTCCCCGATCGTCAGCTCGGCAAGTACCGCGTCGCGTGCTTCGCCGGGCGACTCGACGGCATGCAGCAGCGCCTTCGGCTCGTGGATCCGCAGTGCCCTCATGGCGCGGCGCATGCCCGCCTCGGCCGACGGCTGCCGGTTGGGCGGAAAGACCAGCCCTGCCAGCAGATGCGCGAGGTCGGCAAGCCGTGCAAAGGCCGGATCGGAGTAGCCAAACGATCGCATCGGGCGCCGGGCTTCGGCGGTCTCCGGAATCGCCATCACTCGCCCACCGTGTCCGCGCGGTCGAGCGCGTCACGCTCGGCCTGGGTCAGGAAGGTGTCGATGTCATAGATGACGAGCGCGCCGCTCTCGATGGCGGCGATGCCCTGGAGTCGCTGCAGCACGGGCGAGAGCGCGGCGGGTGCCTCGAGGCTCGACGAGGGAATCTCGGTCACATCGTCCACATCGTCGACGCGAACCGCGATCAGCCGGTCTGACGTCTCGAGTATCACGAGGAACTGACTGGCCGCCACGGCGAGCGCCGGCAGGGCGAGCCGTTGCCTCACGTCCACCACCGGAACGATACGCCCGTGGAGATTGATGGCACCCTCGATCACACCCGGCGCTCCCGCGAGGGGCGCGATGGCGACAGCGCGTACGATTTCGCTGACGGCAGCAGCAGAAAATCCGATCTGCGTGCCATCGAGCCGCGCCAGGAGAATGGGCAGGGTCGACCGAGAGAGGGGCATTCGGCGGTCCCAAGTGCAGGATCAGGACCGCGAGTGCAGGAACCCGGCGTACCCGTCCGACACTCGGCTAGGCGGACCCCCCCATCAAGAGGGACACACGATGGCGATGCTCAACACCCGAAGTGGGCTCAGTGTGGGTGTCTGCTCCCGCTGAACGTCACCAGCGGTGCGAGCTGCGCGAGGGTCGCCTTGCCCATTCCTTTCACGCGTTTGAGTCCGTCGAGCGATGCAAAGGGTCCGAGTGAATCGCGGCTGGCGACGATCCGCTTCGCGAATGCGGGGCCGATACGCGGCAGCGTTTCGATTTCGAGTGGGCTCGCTGTATCGAGGTCGATCGGCCCGGGCGGAACCTTGCCACCCTTCCCCGTTCGGGCAAGCTGTGGGCTGGCTGCGCGGCCGCCGCGAGCATCCGTATCGATACGCGGGTCGGGCGGCGGGAAGCCATTCCGTCCGCTCGACGTTCCGTATGGAGTGTGATCGTACGGCCGGTCTGGTCGCGCAAACGATGGGGGCACCGTTGCCACGCCGCCGACGATCGTCGGCGTGGTATCGCGGGCCGTGCGCCTGGAGGTCGCACGCCGGGAACCCTTGGGTTTGCGCTTCGACGCGGCGCTGTCGGCGGCGCCGGCCTGGCGCGCGATGGCCTGCTGCTCGCCCGCCGTGGGCGTAGCGGCAGAGCCGGCGCGAACCACGCGGACGGCGCCGCCCAGCAGGATGACGATGGCGATGAAGGCGAGGGCCTTCTGTTCGGAGGAGGTTGGCATGGGAGGAAAATGGGATCCTCCTCGCCGATCGCGTCACCGAATCATTGCGTGCATGATCGAAAACATGCAGCCGTTGCTTCAGGCGTCGATGATCAGCGACAGCGCAACGTCGCCCACCACCTGCAGGCTCCTGGCGCTGATGTGCTCCATGGTGTCGCCGAGCGTGTGGTGATAGTTCGGGACGGCCTGACCGCTCGTGTTGCGCGGACCGTAGTCGAGGTCGATGACGTCGATGACGCGGAATCCACGCTCGATGAACGGGATGTGATCATCGGTGACGGAGACGGGATACGGTTGCGAAATGAAGTAGTTCGCATAGCCGAGGTCCGCGGCCTTCTGCCACACGCGCGTGACGACCTCTGGTGCGGCCTGCACGGAGTTGGGCTCCTGCATGATGTTGAGGTCCGCGTCGGCGATCATGTCCCACAACACGCCGTACATGGGCTTGTAGTCGGGCGTGGGCAAGTGCGTCGTGAAGTACTGGGAGCCTAAGAGGACGTCGCTGTACGGGGGATCGAAGCTCGCGCCGTAATCTTCACCGTCGACGAACAGGAGATCGACGCCGACGCCGGGCGGTGTCTGCTTGAGCGCATCGCCGAGCGCGACGAACAGTCCGACGCCGGCCGCGCCGTCATTGGCGCCGAGGATGGGCGTGGTGCGGTTGCCGAGGACGGGGTCGCTGTCCGCCATGGGCCGGGTGTCCCAGTGCGTGATGTAGAGGATGCGCTGCGTGGCCTTCGGGTTGAACCGCGCGAGGATGTTGCGGAGTGGCAGCGAGTCGCCCGTGAGCGTCTTGTGCGTCCACTTCTGCTCGATGACGGTGTCGGCGCGTGCCGTCATCATCTGAACGATCCAGTCGCCGGCCTTGACGGCGCCGGCAGTGCCGGGGACGCGCGGTCCGAAGGCGACCTGTTGTCTCGTGTATGAGAGCGCGGAGTCGGCGTTGAAGGCGGTCTTCGGCCGCGACGGCAGCTTGTCGCAGGCGGAGAACGCCGGGAGTACGGTGAGCAACAGGACTGTGAGCACGACCCGATATGTCATTCTGGCTCTGCCATGTGCAATGAGAAGCGGTTGGATCAGATTGGAGCGCTACGACGAACCGTCATCCGTCCACTGGTGTCCGTCGTGCGTGTTCGTACCCGTTTTCTGTGTTCGTCGCCCGTGACAACGCATAGCGATGACGCGCAACGGGTGGGAAGACACGCGACGGACACCAATGGACGGATGACTCGTCACTTGGGCTCACCGAAAAACTGCACCTGCAACACGGTAGATAGAACGTACTGCGTCGCACGACGATTGAAGTTGTTGTCGTACGTGATCACGCGCGACCCCTGCAGCGTGAAGATCACCGTCTCGCTCAGATCCGTGTCCGCGTTGAGGCTCACCGCGCTGCGCCCGTTGTCCGCCAACCGGCTGATGCCGCCGCGGGACAGGTCGCTGATGAACGTGCTCGACCGCGTCTGCTGCCAGCCGATCCGCGCGCGCACGTCGTTCTCGATGGTGAAGCCAAGGCTCTTCGGGAACTTGAACGCGCGACCCACATCGACGCTCATCTCCTCTGCCTTCCCATCGGCGACGCTGCCCGGCAACGAATCGGTGCGCGTCGTCACCGTGTACCCTGCCGACGTCGTCAGCCCGCGCCCGAAGCCCCACAACACGGACGTGTTGAGCGGAATCGTCCGCACGCGTGAGCCGCGGAGTTCCGGACGCTGGCCGAACTCGTCGCCCGGAAGGAAGCTCGTCGCGAGTGATCGGGCGTACCCGGCATTGGCGCCGAGCGACTTGAAGACCGGCCGCAGCTTGAGCGGCGGCGTCCAGTTCCACCGCAGGCTCACGTCGGGAAAGACGGTCTGCGCGCCATCGGCCACCGACTGCTCATCGCCAATGCGGCGCGTCCAGCTGCGCGTGGTCGTACGTCGATAGCGGTTCACGAACGCGATGTTACCGGGAAACAGGAACGACTGGCTCGCCGACAGCGCCTGCGTGAGACCCGTCGTCGCCGCGAGTTGGCCATTCGCCTGACGAAACGCATCCACGCCGCCGAGGCCGAACTGCAGTCCCAGTGGCGAACCCGCATTCGCCCCGTCGAACGCGGACAGCAAGCTCCGATTCACGTTGATGTCGAACGGCGCGAACACCTTCGCGAGCCGGCGTGCGAGCGACGAATCGCCGGAATAGATCGTGAGCATGCGGCCGAGATCGATCGTCACACCCCCGCCAAGGTTCTGCGACACCGTAATCCGCCGAGGCAGCAGGGTATCGTTGACCGTCACCGTATTCCCGAAGCTCAAAGGCACCAACGCGCCGAAGTTCGGATCGCGCAGCATGCCGTACTGCGTGCCGAAATCCGCGCGCGGACGAAACCACTGCGACCGCTGCGGCGCGAACCCGAACGACGTCAGCAACGACCGTTCGCGCTCCATGCCGACGTTGGCGCCCAGGAGGTGTGAGCGCTGTTCGGTGGCCGCGCGCGACGAAGCCGTGGTGTCACCGTAGTCACGCAGGTCGCGCAGGGAGATGAAGTCCCAGCGCGCGGTGAACGCCGTCGTCGGACGGAACTCGAGCGTGCTGGAGTTGCGCCAGAGATTCTGGTCGTTGCGCGACACGCGCGCCGAGTCGTCGAATGCGTCGGCCGGCTTGAAGAAGGTGAAGCGACGATCGCTGCCCCGCACCACTCCGCTCGAGAAGCGCAACACCGTGGGATTCCAGCGGAACACCGGCGGTGCGTTCGACGAATCCGCACCGCTGCGCAACACGCCAGGCACGAGCCCCATCGGCAACCCGAACACGCCAGGCACACGCGCTGTGCGCGGATCCGCCGCGACGCTGTAGTCGAGGCTCAGCGCGAAGTTGTCGTTGTTGCCACGCTGATACTCATTGCGGCTGTCGCCACTGGTGTAGGTGGACGTGAGACCGAGATTGTCGATCAGCGCGCCGAGCAGCGGGTTGGAGAGCGCCGCCGTTCGCCGCACACTCATCGCATACGTCGTGATCCCCGTACTGGGCGAACGCAGATTCTGCACCCCCGCGCCGGGAATGTCCGTCCCGCTGAGAAAGACGGGCGTACTCGCCGCGGAGATGTGCGTGATCGTGAGCGGTACGGACAACCCGAGTCCAATCGGCAGCAACTTCTCGAGGTGGATCGTGCCGACGACGTCGAGGACGCGATCGTCGACGAAACTCGGCTGGTCGGTGAGCTGGCGGAAATAGGGATTCTTCCTGGTGAAGCCGACGCGCACGTCGGCGATGTCGGCCGCCGACAGTGCGACGCTCACCTGCCCCGCATAGCCGGGATTGTTCACGACCTGGCCGAGCCGAATGTCGTCGACCCATAGCTCGAGCGAGTCGGCGGGGCCGATGACACTCGGCGCACCGCCGGTTGTTGGAAGTCGCACGAAGCCCACGGCCATCTCCTGCACGGCGGCGAGATTCGGCGGCGCGGCGCCGGGTTCGACGGTGTAGACCATGTAGCCGCCGTCGCAGGCGACGTAACGCTGCTGTCCCGCCGCGGCCGGTGTTGCCGACGCGTTCACGAGTGCCGCATCGACGCCGGTGCATTGCAGCGTGTCGCCCTTGTTCGCGAGGTACGCGTTCTGGAGCTTCTGTCGCAAAGCGAAAAATCGGTTGAAGTCGACGCGCACTTCCGGATTCCACGCTTCGACGCCCGGCCCCGACATCACCGGCGTGCGATACAGATAGAAGTTGTTCGCATCGCGACCGACCTTCACGTACATCTGCAGCTCGCCGTTCGGGCCCCAGCCATTCCGACGACCGCGTGCCCAGAGCCGCAGCTGCTGGTACCCCATGAAGCTCTGCTGGCCATTCGGAAATCGGTAGAACGCTTCCGCTCGTCCGTAGACCGGCAGGTTGCCACCCTGGAGTCGCAAGGAGCGCTCGTTGATCTGCGTCGACGAGATGGAGAATTGCGCGGCACGCGTGTCGGCTTCATCGGTGACACCGGGTGGGGGCTGATAGTCGTCGCCGCTGGTGGTGCCCTTGTCCGCCGTGCCGATGAGCCCCGACACGATGTAACCGCCCGCCGGCGTCTCGCCCGCGATGCCGGCGAGCGTCTGGTCGTTGCGCTTGAGCCACGGCGCGCCGGTGAGCTTGAGACGAGCGATCGGTGTCTGGATGAATTCGTCGGGCGCCGTCCCCGCCCCGCTGATCATCGTGACGCGCAGCGCGCGCACTCGGCGCAACAAGACATCGTTCACCGTGTCGTCCGCGGCGCGGAAGGGCACGCGCACCAGCACCCACTGCAACGTCTTCACGGGACCGGCGGAGTCGATCTGCTGACGGAAGCTCTTGCCGAAGCGCACCCACTTGCGCGCGTCGCCCAGGTCGATGACGAAGCGCTGGAGACGCTCCTGATTGCGCTGCGCCGTCTTCAGGTTGAGGACGTTGTCGAGATCGATGTCCTCTTCGTCGAGCCGGTTGTTGCGCACCGTGCAGTTGGTGCGCGTGTCGCCAAGCCGTGGCGGCGCGCGGCTCGTGCCGGTGCAGATGGGGACGTTGAACATCCGCGTGACGACGCCGCCGTTGTCGACGGCCAGCGTATCGACGACGTCGCCGAGCAGGCCCTTGTCGTTCACTTCGGCGTTGAAGGCGCGCGAGATGGGATCGCGTTCCGTGTCGAGGCTGTCGAGCCCCTGCAGCTTGCGTCCACGAAAGAGCGAGTCGGGCTTCGATCCCGGCCGCACGTAGAGCGTCTCTGGCGCATAGGCGACGCGATTCTCCGAGATCTCACCGAAGTCGAAGACGAGCGTCGGGTTCGTCGTGCGCCGCGTGCTGTTCGTGTCGACGAGCGCCCAGAACTCGAGATTCTCGGAGCGCGAGAGGTCGAGTCCTGCGGGGCTCAGCACGGTGCGCATCGAGCGATACCGTCGCCCCTGTGGCGTGTTGGAGATCGTCCATGCGGCCGTACGCGTACCAGGGTCGTAGCGTCCGCCGATGCCCAGTGGATAGAGCGTCATCCAGAGCACCTGCTCGTACGATGTCGACGAGATGCCGAGAAACGACGCGTTGGCATCGATGCTGTCGCGCGGGATGAGGATGTTCGAGCCCGTCGTCGGATTGGTGCCGTTGTTCTGGAACGCGAGCGTCGCGGCGAGTCGCAGGTCGAATGGATTCGCACCCAATCGTCGCGGCAGCAGATGGCCGTCGGCCGGTTGGCTCGAGAGCGCCCACGCCTGGTCGGAGAGATTCACCGCGATGCCCGCGTCGCCCTCGAAGCTCTCGATGTAGGCCTGTGTGCTGCTGTTGAGCTGGGGACGACTCGTCGCGATCTCGCCCTGGAGACTGATGCGCGACGGCACCCTGGTGTCGACGAAGGGCAGCTTGTTGACGAGCCGGGTGAGGGGACTCACCGCCCACGAGAGCTGGCCGTTCACGCCGGCGAGCAGCGACGACACCGGCTCGAAGCCGAGTTGCGGGCGCGTGAAGTCGGTGTTCTGCGATTGCTGGACGGCGATGAGATTGAGCTCGCCGTTCGCGAGGGAGAGTGTGCTCGTGAGTCCGTACAGCTTCGTCGAGCCGATGGCGAACAGCGGATTCTCCTCGAACTTCACGGTGACGGCGCGCTGTCGCGTGAAGAGCGTCTCCGGTCGCGCGAAGGTGAGACGTCCGAGCTCGTAGTCGACGCGATAGTCCACGTCGCGGATGAGTGGCCGGCCGTCGAGCAGCACGCGCTCCGAGCCGCGCCGCACCTGCACGCTGCCGAGGTTGATGGCGCCGGCGTCGGCGCTGGACTCGGTGGAGTAGCCGACCTTCAGGCGATAGACGTTGGGCGGATGCTGCGTGGAGTAGAGGTATTCGCCCGGCGTGGTGTAGACGGCATCGTTCGTCGGGTTGCCCGGCACGACGAGACCCGAATCGCGCGAGGCGAACGGATGCAGCACGGGAAAGACGACGAAGTGATCGCGAATGATGCGTCCCGTGCTCACGCCGCTCGCGGCAATGAGCGACGCGGCGCTGGCGAGTCCCGCCGTCCCGCCGGCAGCGGCACTGTAGTTCGGATCCGACGGACGCGGCCAGAGCCGGTTCTCGATGTCGAAGCTCGCGGGGTTCACTGATTGCGCGAGTCCGAACATCTGGAGGAAGGTGGCGAACGGTCCGGTCACCGGTTTCTCCTGCTCGCCCGCGCCGCTCACGACGCGCACGCGCGTGGAGCTGCGCACGAGCTCCTCGCCGGCGATGCGATAGACCGAACGGATCTCGCGACGAAACGCCGGCTGTCCCGGCACGACGTTTGGATCGTAGACGAGGTTCGCGCGCTGGTCGCTCGCCGGGCCGGCGTACTGGAGGTCGGGCGTTCCACCGACGCTCGGCACCACTGTCTCGACGCCATTCACGAGCAGCGTGTAGGCGACGACGAGTCGCTCGTTGCTCTGGTTGAGCGGCCGCACGAGTGCGAACCACAGCTGCGACGGATCGAGATAGTAGTCCACGCCTTCGCGCAGGACGTCGTACGTCTGGCGCCCTTCACCGGGATCGCCGATGATGCGGAAGCGTGGACCGTTCGGATTCTGCGGCTGCGTGCCGAACTGCACGCGATAGAGCACGATGCGTCGCGGGCGAATCGTGTCGGACAGCGTGTTGGCGATGTTCGCCAGCTGCGCGCGATTCAGGATGTCGACGTTCGGATAGCCCTTGAACGACTGCGGATCGACGGTGAAGAAGAACCGCCGCGGCTCGATCTCGTTGTCCTTGATCTCGCGATCGGCGGTCTGCAGCGTGCGGTCGCCGACGTAGAATACGCGATCCTGGACGATGTTGCCCTTCTGCTGCGCGGCGATGCCCTGAAAGCGAAACCGCCCGAGCTTCGCCACCGCCTGCAATCCATAGTTCCCACTCGGCACACCGCTCGAGAGGAAGCGCGTCGAGGGAAGCGTGAAGGAGACGTTGCCCACCTCGAGCCGTTGGAGCTTGTCGGTGGCCTTGCCTTCGTAATACACGTTCACCGCGTTCGATGCATCGAACTCGCGCTGCGTGTCGTAGTCGACGTTGACGTGCACGCGATCGGCGACGGTGCCGGTGCTGACCATCGTGAAGTCGAAGCCGAACGCGGGCGTGAAGGACGCCTGGCAGTTGAGGCTGATGGCGAGCAGCGCGGACAGCTGTCCGTTGTTGCAGCGCTCGTCGCGGTGACGCTCGCCTTTCGCTTCGATCCTCGTGCGGACGTCGACGCTGAGGTCGGAGTTCGGTCCGAACAGCCCGGGCTTCTTGACCGTATCGGTGACGGTGGGTGGCTTGGGCATGAGGACGCGCCTGGCCGAATCCGCGGCAGGCGGGTGCAGCGTATCGACGCGAACGGAGTCCACACGCGGCACCGGCGCTCGTGGGACCGGGGTTTGCGCGCCGAGGGCCGATGGGCCGACCAGCCGGGCGAACGCCGCAACGGCGGCGAGGAACCGGAGAACGCGCACCAATCCTTGGGGGCGGGGTACAGAGCGACCGCGGGAGACGTTAGCCTTTACGTGCGGTGCGGCTCGTGCGCAATTTACAGACTGCACCGTGGCCTACAACCCCATGCTACACTTAGAGTTGGAAGCTGGGCAAAAACAGCAACCGACTGACGTGCATCATGATTCAAGTCAGGTAGTTCCATCCCCTCCGACCTAGTTTGCTGGTGCACTCGAGCACCACGAACTCCAAACGACTGATTCAAGTTTTGAAAATCATCACCCGCTACGTCCTGAGAGAACACTTCGGCCCGTTCCTGTTTGCACTGACGGCGCTGACGTCGCTCATGCTGCTCAACTTCATCTCGCGCCAGTTCGGCGAGCTGGTGGGCAAGGGGCTGCCATGGTCGGTGATCGGCGAATTCTTCCTGCTGTCCATTCCGTTCACCGTGGCGCTCACGGTGCCGATGTCGGTGCTCGTCGCCGTGCTGTATGCGTTCAGCCGGCTCGCGGCGGAGAATGAAGTCACCGCACTCAAGGCCAACGGCGTCAGTCCGTGGCGGCTTGTCTCACCCGCGCTGATGGGTGGCGTCGTGATGACGATCGCCCTGCTGGCGTTCAACGACCAGGTGCTGCCGCGCGCCAATCACCGGTTGAAGACGCTGCAGGACGACATCTCGCAGACCAAGCCGGCGTTGCTGCTCAAGGAGCAGGTCATCAACTCGATCGTCGAGGGGAAGTTCTACCTCAAGGCCGGCAAGATCATCAACGATCCGACGAGTGCGCGACTGCGCGAGGTCGTGATCTACGATCTCACCGATCCGATGCGGCGACGCACCATCTACGCCGATACGGCGCGTCTCAAGTTCGCAGCGAATCGCGTCGACCTGGTCATGGATCTGTACAACGGCGAGATGCAGGAAGTCGCCACGGACAAGCCGACCCAGCTCGACCGGCTCTTCTACGTGAGCAATCGGATCAAGCTGCGCGACGTCGGCCAGGACACCTTCAAGCTGTCCAAGAGCAATCCGAATGCGAAGGGCGACCGCGAGATGAGCATCTGCGAGATGCAACAGCGGCTGTGGGTCGCGCAGAGCAGCTACGCGTCGGCGGAAAAGGACTACAATGACGCGCTGGCGAAGAAGCCGGACTCGAATGCGACGACGTTCGTCTCGCGCGTACATACCCCGGAGCCGCATGGCATCGGCTGGGCGTACTGCGCGTTGCTGAGAACCGTCTCACCAGAGGTGAAGGAAGCAGTGGCCGCCGACATCGGCGGAGTGGTGCTGCATCCTGTGCGTCTCGCGCAGGTGCCGGAAGCAGCACAGGCCCAGGACACCAGCAGCAAGAAGCCGCAGGACACCACCACGAAAAAGAGAGTGGGCACCAGCTTGCCACCTGTCGCTGGCGGCGCCATTCCGGGGACGTCGCAGGGTCTCCCGCCGGTGACGCCGGGTAGCCTGCCCGGTGCTCTGCCGGCCAGCCAGCCGGCGCCGGTCGTCCAGGTGCCGCAGAACGCCGTCGGACAGGCGGACAGCCTGAAGACCCAAGCGCAGATCGCCGCCGAGGCGGCCGCTGGGATCATGCATGGCATCACGACCGGTGCGACACCACCGACCACCGGGCCCGTGCTCGACCCGCGCGTCCAGGAATCAAAGATGCGCCTCCAGATCGCACAGCGGCAGCGCGACCGGTACGAGATCGAGATCCACAAGAAGTTCTCGCTCGCCGCGGCGTGCCTGATCTTCTGCATCGTGGCGCCACCCATCGCCCTGCGATTCCCGCGCGGCGGCGTGGGACTGGTCATCGGCGTGAGCCTCGTGGTGTTCGCGCTCTACTATGTTGGTCTCATCGGCGGTGAGGCACTGGCGAACCAGGGCCTGGTGCCGCCCTTCTGGGCCATGTGGGGAACCAACGTGATTCTGACGCTCGTCGGCGTGATAATGCTGCTCCGCATGGGGAACGACTCGGGGTCGGGTCGAGGCGGCGGCATTCGCGAGTGGCTGGACGAGCGGCGTCTCCTGCGTGAAGAGCGTCGCGCCGCGGCGCTGGCAAGGTCCGCATGACGCGCGTCGGCGGGCCGCTCGACCGCTACGTCTTCGTCGAGTGGATGAAGATCTTCATCTCGACGGCGCTCGGCCTGCCCCTCCTGCTCGTGATCATCGACCTCACCGATCACCTGCAGAGTTATCTCAATCGCAGCATTCCGCGCGCGGACATCGCGCTGAGCTACGTCTACTGGATGCCGCAGTCGATGTTTCTCGCCATGCCGGCGGCCGTCCTCTTTGCGACGGTGTTCTCGATCGGCACGTTCACGCGGCATTCGGAAGTCACGGCCGCCAAGGCATCCGGCATCAGCTTCTACCGGCTCATCGCCCCGATTTTCCTCGGCGCCATGATTGCGGCGGGCATCGACCTCGTCATCGGCGAACTGGTTCCCGTCACCGACGCTCGTCGCAACGAGTTGCTGGGGGAGAGCAAGATCAGCTCGGGGACGCAGCGCTCCAACTTCGCCTACGCGGGCGAATACGGCCGGGTGTACAAGGCGCTCAACCTGGATGTCGCGCAGGGGTCGCTCGACCGGCTGCAGATCGAACGAAAAGGCAAAGGTGCGGATTACCCGACCGTGCTGATCTCGGCGTCCTCCGCCAAGTATTCCGCCCCTGCCCCGAGGGCCAAGGGCCACTGGGTGCTGCAACAGGGTGAGATGCACATCGTGCGCGACACCACGCCGGGGCTGAACGTCAGCTTCGCGGCCATGTATGACAAGCGGATGGATGACCTGCGGCCGGTGGATCTCATGGCCAAGCCACGCGATCCGCAGGAGATGCGATTCGCCGAGCTGACGCGGTTCATCCGGGCGCTGGAGCGCTCCGGGGGCGACGCGAATCTCCTCCGCGTGGAGCGGGCGTTGAAGATCGCCATTCCCATTACGTGCCTCGTCATTGCATTGTTCGGCGCGCCACTTGCCACGAGCACGCAACGCGGAGGCACCGCGTATGGCATCGGCGTGAGTCTCGCGACGACAGTCACTTTCCTCATGATGATCCAACTCACGAAGGCCATTGGCGGTAAGGATCTCATCGCGCCCGACATCGCGGCGTGGCTGCCGAATGCAGCCTTTGCCGTCATGGGGCTCGTGCTGCTCTACCGCGTCCGCACGTGAGCGAGTTCGATCGAAGGTTCGTCGAACAGCGTCCCACCGAACAATTTCCCATCGTCCAGCGCCACGGCATCAAGTTCACGCGTCGCGTGACGCGGGGCTTCATCAGCTTCTTCCGGCAGATCGGCCAGCGCGGCTACTTCCTGCGCGACCTCGGACGCGCGTTCGGGGATCCGGCGACGTTCGTCCCCGAGACGATCCGTCAGATGCGGCGCATCGGCGTGGACTCGATTCCGCTCACGGTGATCGTCGCGGCGTTCATCGGCGGCGTCATCGCGCTGCAGACCCGCTATCAGCTCTTTCCCGGGGTGCAGCTCACGATCATTGGACTCTCCGTCCGATTGATGCAGGTGCTCGAGCTGGGACCACTCCTCACGGGCCTCGTGCTCACGGGGCGCGTCGGTGCGCGGATGACGGCGGAGATCGGGACGATGCGCGTCACCGAGCAGATCGACGCGCTCGAGACGCTGTCGTACGATCCGCTCGCGTTCCTCATCGTCCCCCGGCTGCTGGCCTGCCTCGTGATGCTGCCGGCGCTGGTCATCCTCGCCGATGCGACGGGATTGGTCAGCGGCTACGCAGTGGCGGTGTACGCCACGGACGTCACGAAGGAGGATTACATCGCCGGCGTGCGACTCGGCTTCGGTACCTTTCAGGTCGTGTATTCCTTGTTGAAGGCCACGCTGTTCGGCGCGGCGATCTCGTTCATCTGCTCGTACGAAGGATTCGTGACCGAGGCGGGCGCTGAGGGGGTCGGGCGCTCCACAGCCAGGGCAGTCGTGATTACGTCGGTGGCCATTCTCGTGCTGGATACGTTGACTGCGGCGCTCCTCGCCCCTTACCTACAGACATGAAACGCCGCGACGAAGTACTCGTTGGCATCTTCCTCATCGCCGCGGTGGCGATCGCGCTTCTCGGCACCCTCTGGCTGGTGCGAGGCGGGCTGTCGTCGGGCTATCCGCTCTATGCGAAGTTCGCGTGGGGGCAGAACCTGAAGCCGGGGCAGCCGGTGCTGCTCGCCGGCGTGAACGTCGGCAACGTCCGCGACGTGAAGCTCCGCAACGACGGCTTCCTCGACGTGGTGCTGCGCGTCAACGACGACGTGAAGGTGCCGAAGAACTCCGTCGCGAGCGTGAAGCCGGTCGGCATCTTCGGCGACGCGGCCATCGCGCTGACGCCCAAGGGTCCGAGCACGGTCTCGTTCGCCGAGGGCGACACGGTGCCGGTGGGAATGAGCGACACGGACATCCAGGCGATCATGAATCGCGTGGATACCATCGGCGCCACGGTGAGCCTGATGACGAAGGCACTCAACGAGGAGCTCGTCCTCTCGGGTGGCATCAAGGACATCCGAAAGTCATTGGCGAATGCCGCGGAGCTGTCGGCGAATGCGTCGCGGCTGTCGATCCAGCTGAATCAGATCGCGGCCGAGCAGAACAAGAACCTCTCGGCGACGATGGCGTCGTTCCGTCGCGCCGCCAGTGCGGTCGACTCGGCATCGATCGACTCGACGCTGAAGAACTTCAAGAAGTCGAGCGAGAGCCTCACGCGTATCGCGTCGAATCTCGATTCGACGACGAAGCGGGTGAATGGGATCGTCGCTGGCGTTGAGCGAGGGGATGGCACGGTTGGGAAGTTCCTGAAGGATACTTTGCTCTATCGAGATCTGCGCGGACTGGTGACGCAGGCAGACTCGGTGCTTGCTGACCTGAAGGCGAATCCGAAGAAATACATCAATCTTCGGATCTTCTAGCCTTCTCCGTGCGGCGTGTCGTACGGCGTACGGCGCCTCGTGCGGAGTGAGGCGTAGCGCGTGAGGCGTTACGTGTTGCGGCGGCGAGCGAAGCTCGACGCGCCGCTTCCGCTAGGTCTTCGAATCTGAGGCGTTGGTAGCTAACAACGCCTCACAACGTCCACTGGTGTGTCGCGGCGCATCGAATCCTATCTGCGACCGCAACACGAGTCGCAACACGCCGCACGCCGCACTCGTTCCGTCGCGCCGTACGCCGTCCGTGAACGCGTCACGCCTCACGACCGCCGTCTTCCGACCGTCACGTAGTACACGGGAATGCCGACCAGGATGATTCCCAACACCGCCGCCGTCGGCCACCGCGACGTCTTGTCGAGTAGCGCATTGCCGAGCAGGAACAGCGTTGCCATGATGAACATCCACGGCACGATCGGATAGAGCGGCACCTTGAACGGCGGATCATACGCTGCCCGCTTCCGCAGGACGAAGATCGACGCCACCGCCAGCGCATAGAAGGGCACGATCGCCGTCACGAACGTATCGGCCAGTTGCTCGAAGGTCCGCAGCATCACGAACACCACGCCGAGCAGCGTGACGAGCACGATCGACACGTAGGGCGTCCCGTACTTCGGATGCACGGCCGACACCTTCTTGAAGAACAGGCCGTCCTCCGCCATCGCGAAGAAAACGCGCGGCGACGTCAGCAGCGTTCCATTCAGCGTACCGAAGGTCGACAACATCACCGTCGTGGCGACGAGGATCACGCCCGGCGCGCCCATGAGCCGCTGCGCGACGTCGGCCGCGACGAGCTTCGACTGGCGAATCTCCTCGACCGGCATCACCGCCATGTAGGCGAGGTTGGCCAGGAGATAGATGACGATCACCGCCACCGTGCCGATGATGATCGCGCGCGGCAGGTTGCGGCGCGGGTCCTTCACTTCACCGGCCACGAAGCTCAAGTCGGCCCATCCGTCGAACGCCCAGAGCACCGACACCAGGGCGAGCCCGAACGCAGCGATATGGAACGAGCCCTCCGGAACCGCCGGCGTATAGTGGCCGCCGGTCTGCGGCAGGCCGAGTGAGAACGCGAGCACGATGATGAACAGCAGGCCGCCGTACTTCGCCAGCGTCGTCAGGTTCTGGACGAGCGAGCCCCACTTCACCCCCACGTAGTTGAACGTCGCCGTGAGGGCGATCGCGATGGCGGCGACGTAGTGGACCCAGTCCGTGTACGGCGCCACCGCCGGATCGTAGCCCAGCACGCGCAGGAAGTACTCGGCGAACGTCGTACTGATTGCGCCGAGCGACGCGGCGCGGATGAGGACGAGCTCCGACCAGCCGAAGAGAAAGGCCGGCAGGCGTCCAAAGCCCTCGCGAATGAAGACGTAGGCGCCGCCCGTCTCGGGATACGCGCCCGACAACTCGGCCAGCGTGAGCGCGCCGCACAGCGCGAACAGGCCGCCGGCGATCCATACCGACATGAGCGGCAACGGGCCCGGTAACTTGTCGGCGATGCCGGCCGGCGAGCGGAAGATCCCCGAGCCGATGGTCGAGCCAATGAGCACCGCCACGGCGCTCCAGAGGCCGAGCTGTCGTTTCAGCGAGGAATTGATCGGTTGCGCGGATGAAGAGGTCGACATTCGGGAATGGTACGCCCGGGTACACGCTGAGGCGAGATGTTAGGGACCTGAGCCTGCGCATGAGCGTGAGCGTGAAGCCTCGAGCATTGAGCTATCCAGAGCTCGCGCTTCAGCTTGAGCCACAGCTCGGGCTCTGACGTGCTGATGGCTGGGGGCTCACGCTCGCGCTCATGCTCCCGGTAAGGGTTCTGCCGGTTGACCCCCGCCCGGCTGATGGTGAGCTTTCGTCTTCCGCTCCAAATAGGTCAATCCTCAAGCTGCACATGCCCCTCTCTTTCGCCGACGGACTCTTCTGGCTGTCCGTGGCGTGCTGCGCCGTAGCGCAATTCTTCATCATCCGTTCAGTCCGCGGCAGCCGCTACGTGCCTGAGCCGACGGCGCATGCGCCGCGGTCGGGCCACCGGATGGAAATCGCGTGGGCCATCCTGCCCGCGATTGGCCTCGCTGTGCTGCTCTACTTCACGTGGCGCGCGGTGCATCCGCAATGAACTCGCTGCGCCGCTATTCGTACCTCGCGTTTTTCGTCGCCTGCACGCATCTCGTGTTCGGCGCGATCGTCCGCATCTCGGGCTCTGGCATGGGCTGTGGCGACCACTGGCCCAAGTGTTACGGCTCCTGGTTCCCACCGCTGAATCGCCCCGACCTCATCATCGAGGTGTCGCACCGGTATCTCGCGTCGATCCTGCTGCTGTCGCTCATCGGTGTGCTCGTCGCCGCGTGGCGTCGGCGCGACGAGCCGGGCGTCGCCGGACGCGGCGGTGTGCTTCGCAGTTCCGCACTCGCCGTCGCACTCGGCTTCTCCGCGGCGCTGCTCGGTGCCATCACCGTGAAGCTCGGCAACGCACCGCTGGCGACTCTCGCGCACTGGACCGTGGCGATGAGTCTCGTTGCCGCCGTCGTCGCGACGGTGATTCGCGCCGGTGGACTCGGTGGCGCCTTCGCACGCGAGCATGGCGTGTCGGGCAAGACGCGCCGCGCCGCTTTCGGTGCTGCGGTCCTCGCGCTGATTGCGGTGGTCATGGGCGGCCTTACCGCGAAGTATCCTGGGGCTGCGGTCGCCTGCCTCGAGTTTCCGCTGTGCGGCACGAACCCGGACGTCCAGCGCGCCGCGGTGCACGTGCAGCTCACGCATCGCATCATTGCGGTCTTCCTCATCCTGCATCTCTTCGGGATGGTGATGGCCCAGCGGAAGCGGCGCGAGTCGCTCATCCAGCGCGTCGCGATAATCGCCTTCTCGCTCGGCGTCCTTCAACTGCTCGTCGCTGGCGCTATGATCGGCATGCGCCTGCCGCCGGTGCTGCGCTCGTTACACGAAGCGACGGGTGTGAGCATCTGGATCGCGACCTTCGCGCTCGCCTATCTCGCGCGCATCTCCGGCGACGGAGACCCCGTGCGCGAACCTCGCGTCGCACCTGCGCCCCTCGGGCTGTCGGACGCTGGCATGGTGCAAGCGAATGCGAATGCCCGCAGCGCGTCGGCGACGGGGATCGCCGAGCCGCACCGGAAGGGCGTCGTCGAACCGAAGGAGCCGTGGCAGGCGACTGCAGGCGTCATCGACCCGACGCCCCTCCCCATCGAAGCGATCGAGCTCGTCGAGGCGCAGCCGCGGGAGATCCTCGTGCCACGCACGCAACCCCGGTCGACGATGATGCACAGCGTCGCCGTGATCGTCGCGCGAGGCGCCGACAATTGAGCAACGTCGTCACGGACGCGCCGGTGCGGCAGAGTCTCGCGCGCGACCTCGTGGCGCTCACGAAGCCACGCATCATCTCGCTGCTGCTCGTCACGACGATCGCACCGATGTACGTCGCGGGCTCGCCGTCGTGGACGCTGGTGCTCGCCGTGTTCATCGGCGGCTACCTGATGGCCGGCGGTGCGAACGCGGTGAACATGTACATGGACCGCGACATCGACACCGAGATGGCGCGCACCAGGTTGCGTCCCATTCCGAGTGGGCGCATGCATGCCGAGGCAGTGCTCGCCTTCGGCGTGTTGTGTGCGACGACGGCGACGTTCCTGCTGGCGCACGTCGCCAACGTGCTCACCGCCGCGCTCGCACTGGGCGGATTCTACACGTATGTCTTCATCTACACGCGGTGGCTCAAGCGGAGCTCGCCGCAGAACATCGTCATCGGCGGCGCCGCGGGTGCGTTTCCACCGCTCGTCGGTTGGGCGGCGGTGACAGGGCGCATCGACCTGCTCGCGGTCTATCTCTTCCTCATCATCTTCTACTGGACGCCGCCGCACTTCTGGGCACTCGCGCTCAACAAGCAGCGCGACTACAACCGCGCCGGCGTGCCGATGGCGCCGCTGGTGTGGGGCGAGCGGGAGACGATGCGGAACATGCTGTGGTACACGCTGATCCTCCTTCCCATGACGGTGCTGCCGGTGGCGTTCGGTGCGCTGGGCATTCCGTATCTCGTTGCCGCGTTGATGCTCGGTGGTTGGCTGCTGATCGGTGTGATTCGCGTCATGCGCGCGGAGGATTTCGTCAAGCCGGCGTGGTCGGTGTACAAGTATTCGCTGCTGTACCTGGCGTTGCTCTTTGCGGCGATGGTGGTGGATCGCGCGCTGTGAGCTTGAGATTGCCGCAGTCTTCGAGATAAGATCTGGGTCATCCGTCCATCGTTGTCCGTCGCGCGATTTGCCTACACGTGTTGCGTAGTTCGCGGACCGTTACAACGGACAGCGAATACGAATAACGGGTAGGAACGCTCGCGACGGACAACGATGGACGGTGATATGACGCCTTCAGTGCTCATCCTCGCTCTAACGCAGTTGCAGTCCCTCCAATCGCATAATGTCTGACGGTTTCAACAACGCCTCGCGCGAGATGCCACTCCTCCTCGGCGCGCAGAACGGCTCGGCCGAGACCCTCCTCCTCATCGGCGTGCCCGACGCGAATGGTGTCGTGCATGTTCGCGGATGGTCGGCCGAGGATTGGAGCGCACCACCGGGTGCGCGCGCAGAGCGTGCCGCTGCGCTGCTGGAGTGGCTCGAGCGGCAGTCGTCGTCCGGGCGCACGATGAACCAGTCGCTGTACGCGGTGCGCCTCTGGCTGCGCGGAGAAGGTGGAGGGGGCGCAACGCGCTGACGTGACCACCCCGACACAGTCCACCGTCGACGCACGCGGTGGGCGCCCAAAATCGCCGAAACCACTCAAGGCGCTCCTCCCGCGCCTCCGCCCGTACTCGGGCCGCCTCGCCGCCTCCGCACTCTGCCTGGTGGTCGCCGCGGCGGTGGGGCTCGCGTTTCCGCAGGTCGTGCGCAAGCTGCTCGACGCCGCGTTCCAGCAGCACGACCGTGCCCTGCTCGACCGCATCGCGCTCGGTCTCGTCGCCGCGTTCGCCCTGCAGGGCGTGATGAACTTCATCCAGGTGTACCTCCTCACCGGGACGTCGGAGCGCGTCGTCGCCAAGCTGCGAGAGGACGTGTTCGCGCATCTCATTCATCTCTCGCCGGGCTTCTACACCGAGCGACGCACCGGTGAGCTGACGAGCCGACTCTCCGCCGATCTCGCCATCCTTCAGACCCTCATGGGGACGTGGATCAGCGAGCTCTCGCGGCAGTCGCTCTTTCTCGTCGGCGGCATCATCATGCTCGCGCTGACGCATCCGCACCTGACGACGACGACGCTCGCCGGCGTGCCCATCGTCGTCGGATCGGCGTTCTTCTTCGGACGGCGTCTTCGTCGCGCGAGCACCAGCGTGCAGGATCGCGTCGCCGAGGCGATGGGAATGGCCGACGAGTCGTTCTCGCAGATCCGCACCGTGCAGAGCTTCGTCCGCGAGGCAGAGGAGACGCGCCGCTATCACCACCTGCTCTCCGACGTCGTGCGCGCGGCGATCGCTCGTGCGAAGGCCCGGGCGCTGCTCTTCGGCGTCGTCGGGTTCGTCGCGTTCGCGGGCGTCGTCGCGGTGCTGTGGCAGGGTGGCCGACTCGTGCTCGACGGTGTACTCACGCCGGGCGCGCTCGTCTCCTTCCTGCTCTACGCGATCACGGTGGCCGCCGCCGTCGGTGCGCTCGCGTCGCTGTTCGGCAGCTATCAGGAGGCGGTCGGTGCGGCGCTGCGTGTATTCGAGCTGCTCGACATGCGGCCCACGGTGCCGGAGCCTGCGCATGCCGCTCCCCTGCCGCTTCCGGTGCGTGGTGCGGTGTCACTCGACGCCGTGACGTTCAGATATGCGCCCGACCTGCCGGAAGTGCTCACCGACGTGTCGTTCGACATCAAGCCTGGCGAGGTCGTCGCGCTCGTCGGGCCCAGCGGTGCGGGCAAGACGACGATCGCGTCGCTCATTCCGCGCTTCTGGGATGTGACCGCCGGCCGCATCACGCTCGACGGCGTCGACGTCCGCGAATTGTCGTTCGCCGACCTGCGTGGTTCGGTGGGCCTCGTGCCGCAGGAACCGGCGCTGTTCAGCGGCACGGTGCGCGAGAACATCGCCTATGCGCGTCCGGACGCGAGCCTCGAGGACGTCACCGCCGCCGCCCGCGCCGCCCATGCGCTCGAGTTCATCGACCGTCTTCCACTCGGCCTCGAGACCAAGGTCGGCGAGCGCGGCGTCAAGCTGTCGGGCGGCCAGCGCCAGCGCATCGCCATCGCGCGCGTCTTCCTCAAGGATCCGGTTGTCGTCGTGCTCGACGAAGCGACGTCGAGCCTCGACAACGAGAGCGAGCGTCTCGTCGAGGAGGCGATGGAAGAGCTACTCCGCGGACGCACGACCCTCATCATCGCGCACCGCTTGCGCACGGTGCGGCGCGCCGATCGCGTGCTCGTGCTCGACCGGGGCCGCGTCGTGGAAGAAGGGACGCACGACGCCCTGGCCTTTGGAACGGGCGTCTATTCGCGCCTCTATCGCGCCGAACTGCGAGACTGACGGCCGCGCCGCGGTGCCCTGGGCAACCAGGTCTTTCCTATCCGACCGCAGGGTGCCACACTTGTCCCGGGCGCCTGCACGAGGTCGCCGTACAACCTACCCAGTGGAGCGCAGGCCCCCCCAATGGACGAAACAGAATTCACCCCCGAGGCCAACCCCTTGGAGGTTCGCCCCAGCGCGATCGCCGGCCGCGGAATCTTCGCGAAGCGCACCATCGCCGAGGCGGAACGCATCGGCTACTTCGAAGGACCCCGGATCGATCATCCGACCTACCACTCGGTGATGTTCGGCGACATCCACGTCGAGCCGAGCGGCGACCTTCGCTACCTCAACAATTCCTGCGACGCCAACGCCGAGTTTCGCGGACGCTCGCTGTTCGCGCGGAAGCCGATCGCGCTCGACGGCGAGGTCACGATCGACTACCTGGCCACGGAGGAGACGATCTCCAGCCCCTTCTCCTGCCACTGCGGCGCACCAGATTGCCGAAAGGTTCTTGGCGACCTGACTGAGTAGCCCCGCGCGACCTCACACCTGGCGACAAACACAAGAGTTGATTTGAGGACGGTTTTGCCGCTTCTTGCTGTCATGAACTCGACCCCTTGTCGCCTCGGCAGGGCCGCCCGGCGCACCATCGCGGGCGCAGTGGGGATAGTCGTGCTGGCCGGCTGCGATGCGTCGCCCAGGCGCGACGCGAGCGCCACCGCCGACACGGGCGCCGCGGTCGAGCGCTACCAGCCCGCGGGCGACGAGGGGCTGGGTGTCTCCGTCGTGATCGTGCTCGACAACTCGGGCTCCATGCGCGAGAAAGCGTCGGGAGACAAGCGCCGGAAGTTCGAAGTCGCGAAGATCGCCATCGAACGCGCACTCGACGCCACGGAAGCCGCCCTCACGAAGCGGCCCGACTACCCCGTCAAGGTCAGCCTCATCTCGTTTTCGGACGAGACGCAGACCGTGCTCGAGATGCAGCCCTACAACCGGGATTCGGTGCGCGCCGCGATCGGCCGCCTCACCCGTCCCTCCGGCGGCACCGCCATCGGCGACGCCATGGACGTCGCTCGGCAAGCCTTGTACAAAGCCGGAACTTTTCGGAAAGTAATGCTCGTAGTGACGGACGGAGAGAACACCGACGGCCGCGATCCGGCCGACGTGGCACGGGAGATCTTCGCCAGGAGTGATGGAGGCGTCGGGATGTACTTCGTCGCCTTCGATACCGACAAGGACAAGTTCGGTTTCCTGCGCGACGTCAAGGGCGACGTCGTCTCTGCGCAGAATGGCGCGGCGCTGGAGAAGTCGTTTGCATGGCTCTATGAAGGAAAAGTGCTGGCCGAGTCGACCGCGGAGCCGAGTCCTGATGTCAACGTTCTCGATTCCGTCCGGCCCGGCCCAGTGAAGACCACTCCGAGGAGTCCTCAATGATCATCGACAAGTTCGTCACCGGCATTCGGGCCATCTTCAACAGCATGGCGAACGCCTTGTGGGCGCGGAATCCGGTGGCCGTCCTCCAGCTCAAGATCGACGAAGCAACTGCGGAAATCCTCGGCGCTCGCAAGGGTGTGGAGCAGTACGCGGGCCTCGTCGAGGGCATCAAGCGTCAGGTCGCGGCACTCACCGGCCAGGACGCCCAGCTCGACGCGCAGATCAAGGCGCACCTCAAGGCCGGCAATCGCGAACGCGCATCGCAGCTCGTGTTGCAGCTGCAAGGCGTGCGCACGCAGCTCGAGTCGAAGCGGAAGGAGCTGACGGTCCATGAGGAGGCGCTGAACAACAACATGCTCAAGCTGCGCGCGGCCAACGAGCACATCGCCGAGCTGCGTCAGCGCGGACAGCAGTACGCCGCCGAGCTGCAGATGAGCCGCGCCGAGGCGGAGATGGCCAAGGTGAGCGAGGCGTTGCAGGGGAATCTCGTCGGCAACTACACCACGGGCATCGGTCAGGCGGAAGAGCTGATCAAGAGCGAGATCGACAAGAATCGCGGCAAGGCCCACGTCGCCGCGTCGATGTCGTCGCAGGGGGTCGCGGAGATCAAAGCCGACCAGGCGGCGAAGCAGGCGCTCGCCGATGATCTGCTCAAGGGCTACGAGGTGGAGTTGGGGCTGGCGTCCCCAGAGACGACCGCTATCGCCGAGCCGACGACGAAGGATCTGGGGCCGGCGAACAAGACGTCGGCGTAGTCAGTGATAACGCAGGTATTCCCCTGATTCTTCGATTCTTCGATTCTAGCCGTGAGTCTCACCAGGGCTCGCCTCCGGAGCGATGTCCGCCGGGTGCAACAGCCGGCTCGAATTGAAGAATCAAAGAATTAAAGAAATTGAAGAAATTGAAGAAATTGAAGATGAATGCGAGTTTCTGTTTCCGTTCAATCCGTTGGATCAGTCTATGTCGCTTTTATAGAATCTCGGGTGCTGACCGCCGAACGGAACAACCGGCGAGAACGAAACGCAGGTCCCTCGCGCGCTCGGGACGACAACCGTTGAACAACCCAATAGAGGAACCATATGAGTGAAGGCAACGGCCCGAAGCCGCTCTTCTGGATCATCATGGCAGTGCTGGTGGTGGGACTCGGCTACCTGGGACTCACGCGGTTGCAGAACCGAACGTCCACCGCCGGTGGCACGCTCACCGCGGACGAGATGGCCGCAGCGAAGAACGGCGTCGAAGCGCCCGACAACGCCAGCGCCACCACGAAGAAGGAATACACGTTCACCCCAGCGGCAAAGCTGCCCGAAGTGAAGGGCACGTCGGCCTATTCGCCGATGGCCGAGGGACGCGTCGTGCGTCAGGCCATCAATGTCTGGGCCGGTTGGAGCTCGCTCATCCTCGCCAACAACGGCATGAAGCCGGGCAAGCAGTGGATGGACGGCAACGGCAAGCCATTCAAGCTCGACCTCGTGTTGATCGACGACCCCATCGCGATGCGCGATGCGTTCGCCGGCGGAAAGATTCACATCGGGTGGGGCACGCTCGACATGGTGCGCCTCTTCGCACAGGGGCTGAAGAAGGACTCGCGCACGATGCCGCGCGTCTTCACGCAGACAGATTTCTCGAATGGTGGCGACGGGATTGTCGTTCGCCAGGCGATCAAGACCGTCGCGGACCTGCGTGGCAAGACCTGCGTGCTCGCGCAGAACTCGCCGTCGCACTTCTTCCTGCTCAACGCGCTGATCAACGGCGGCGTGCAGCCGAGCGAAGTCACGATGAAGTTCACCGGCGATGCCTTCCAGGCCGCCGCCGCATTCAATGCCGACAAGAAGATCGACTGCGTCGTCACGTGGTCGCCGGACATCTACAACCTCGAGAAGATTCCGGGCAACCGGATGCTCGTGAACACCGGTACCGCGAACAAGCTCATCGCCGACGTGTGGATGGCGCGCGCCGACTTCGCGAAGGACAACATGCCGATCATCGAAGGCCTCGTCCGCGGGACGTTCGACGCCATCGATTCGTTGAAGACGGAACCGGGCAAGGCAAAGGTCGCCAAGCTCATGGCCGAGGCCTTCTCCATCCCCGAGACCGACGCCCGCAGCATGCTCGGCGACGCGCACCTGACGAACTACGCCGAGACGCGCGCGTTCATGATGGACGCGAACAACGCGGCGAACTTCGAGCGCATCTGGAACAACGCGGACTTCCTCTATCGCCGCATCCGCGTCCTCGACGAGGACAAGGTGCCGTTCGACCAGGTGATGGACTTCTCCATCATCGCCAAGCTCGGCAGCGATCCGAAGTACCAGAACTCGAAGGATGAGTATCTCGTGCAGTTCGTGCCGACGACCGCATCGGCCGTGCAGTCGGAGTCGAACGAGATCCTGACGAAGACCGTCGTCGTCCAGTTCTTCCCGAACTCGGATGATCTGGCGAAGACGACCCTGACACCAGATGGAAAGACGGTGCCCTACGACCCGAACGTCGCCGCGGTGGTCGAGGAGATCGGCAAGCTCGCCGCGCAGTACGGCAACGCGCGCGTCGTCATCGAGGGCCACACCGACGCGTCGATGAAGGGTCAGGTTGACCCGAGCGCGGTGAAGGAACTTTCGCTGCGCCGCGCCAATGCAGTGAAGCAGGCCCTGCTCCGCAAATTCCCGCAGTTGCAGGCGAATCAGTTTGTCGCAGCCGGCATTGGATGGGACCGTCCCGCCGACCCCACCGACGCGAACAACAACGCAAAGAACCGCCGCGTCGAGGTGAAGGTCTATCCGCTCGAAGCCGTGAAGTAGCCGGATGTCATCCGCCAGCAGGTCCATGTTCGCGTTGCGCGCCGCACCGCGGCCGGTGATGGGCCGGCTCATCGGCCTCGTGTCGGTCGCGCTGCTCATCCTCGTCTGGTTCCTCGCGACACTCGGCGAGCCCGAAGCGCGGTTGGTCTCGCCGACCATCCTCCCGACGCCGGCCGAAGTGCTGACGAAGCTCATCCAGCTCATCAGCGGTGGCGGTGGCGAGGCGGGCACGCTCTGGCTCAACGTCGCAGCGAGCCTGCGTCGCGTCTTGTCGGGCTTCGGACTCGCCGTGCTCATTGGCGTTCCGCTCGGCATCGTGGCCGGTGTCTCTGGCCCGGTGCGCGCCGCGCTTGCACCGCACGCCCTCTTTCTCCGCAACATCCCGCTCGCCGCGTTGATTCCGCTCACGATGGTCGCCTTCGGCATCGACGAGCAGCAGAAGACGATGTTCATCTTCATCGCGACGGTGCCCTTCATCCTCGGCGACACCATGTTCGCCATCCTTCGCGTACCGGACCGCTATGTCGAGACGGCGCAGACGCGCGGCGCCACGACGATGCAGGTCATCATGAAGGTGCTCATCCCACTCGCCATGCCGTCGATCTACGCGAGCATGCGGACGCTGTTCGGACTCGCCGTCGGCTACATCATGCTCGCCGAGCTGGTGAACGCGGACCTCGGGCTCGGCCACATGCTCAACATCGGCCAGCGCCGCGCGGATCTTCCCACGATCTTCGCGACGCTCGTCGTCATCGCCACACTCGCGTACCTCATCGACAAGCTGCTCGGCCTGTTGCAGGGCAAGATCTTCCCGTATCGCGCGGCTGAGGAGTAGCAGTGACGACCCCGACGACACCAGAGAAGAGCTCCATCGCGCCGGAAACGGTGCGCGACATTTCCGCGCCGACACCTCCGCCGCCGGCCATCGCGCCGCCGGTGGTGGAGTTCAAGAACGTCTCGAAGATCTACGACGGCGGCACCATCGCGATTCAGGACGTCTCGTTTCGCGTCGACGATGTCGCGAGCAAGGGCGAGTTCATCACCATCCTCGGTCCGTCCGGGTGTGGAAAGTCAACTGTCCTGAGACTCATCGCAGGACTGACGCCGCAGCATCCGCCGACGTCCGGCGAAGTGCTCGTGCTCGGAAAGCCGGTGCTCGGCCCCGGTCAGGATCGCGGGATGGTCTTTCAGGACTACACGGCGTTCGACAATCGCACGGTGCTCGACAACATCGCCTTCGGTCTCGAGTGCGACGGCGTCGACGTCAAGGAGCGCTACGAGCGCGCGAAGGAGACCATCGAGAAGGTCGGTCTCTCCGCGACGCGCGACGCGTACAAGTATCCGCACCAGCTCTCCGGCGGAATGCGTCAGCGCGTCGCGATCGCCGGGACGCTCATCATGCGGCCGAAGATCATCCTCATGGACGAACCGTTCGGTGCGCTCGATCCGGGCACACGGTATCGCATGCAGGATCTCCTCGTGAGCCTGTGGGCCGAGCTCGAGGCGACGATCTTCTTCGTCACGCACTCCATCGAGGAGGCGGTCTACCTCGGCGATCGCACGATCATCATGTCCCCCGGACCGGGACGCATCCTGCAGCAGCTCGACGTGCCGCCGCCCGACCGCCCCGCCAAGGCGATGCAGCGCGACCCCGAGTTTCTCCAGGTCGTCTTCTCCATTCGCGATACGGTGGAGAAGCTCGAGTCGTCGACGAAAGCGGGAGACTGACGTCATGACGCCGCCACTTGCTCCGCAGCGCGCCGGACTCGGTGCATACCTCAGAAAGGCCTTCACGTATCACTGGAATCTCGGCCTCTTTGCGGTCGGAGTCGTCGGTGCGCTGCTCAGCCCCTGGCCTGATGTGGCGCTGCCGATGGTTGGCTTGATGGAGACGTTGTACCTCGGCAGCATGGTCGGCATTCCGAAGTTTCGTGAAGCCATCGATGCCGAGCTGCATGCGGGGCGACCTGTGGCGGAGACGACGCCGAGTGCGACGCTGAACGATCTGCTCGGCGGATTGGGCATCGACGCGCAGAAGCGATTCACGGCGCTGAGGAGGCGGTGCGTCGACATGCAGGCTATCGCCACCGACCTCCGCGGCGCCGATGCGGTCGGCGACGTCGCCGGCTCGATGCGGACGTCGGGGCTCAATCAACTCCTCTGGGGATTCCTGCGACTCCTGCACCATCAAGCGGGACTCCGGAAGCTGCTCGCCTCGATGGACTCGGCGGATATCGCCTTCAAGCAACGGCAGGTCACCGAGGGGCTGACGAAGGCGAAGGCGTCGGGCGACGAACGGCTCATCAAGTCGCACGAAGAGCGCCTCGCCACGGTGACCGCGCGTCTCGAGCACTACGAGCGCAGCAACAAGGACCTCGAGTTCGTCACCGCGGAGCTCGACCGCATCGAGGACAAGATCCAGGCGCTGAGCGAAATGGCCGTGAACCAGTCCGACTCGAATGGCTTGAGCGCGCAGATCGACGCGACCGCCGCGAGCATGCAGGCCACCGAGAGCCGTCTCTCCGAATTCCAGTCGTCGAGCACGGTGATGCCCGAGCTGCTCGATGCACCGGCCATTCTCTCCGACGATCGCGGTCGTCTGCGCGCATGACGGAGACTCTCTCCTCCGGATTGCCTGTCTGGGCGCCGAAGTGGGCCCATCGCTTCGGGACGTTCGCGCGCAGCGGCACGGCGTCGGTGTTCCTGCTCGTCGGAAACACCACCGACCTCTTCCCGCTCGACGAGGCGCATCAGGAGTACGGACCGCTCGCGCACTTTCTCGCCGAGCAGGCCTTCGGTCGCTACGATCTCGTGTTGCACTACGATCTCGGTCGCGGATTGCGCGCGTTTGCCGGCGGCGATGGTGCTCGTCTCGCCGCGATGCGCGAGAGGGCCGCGACGATGCCCGTGCTCGACGGGCTGTTGCAGAAAGCCGAGCGTGCCGATGCCGCCGGATTGATCCAGGGGCTGGACGCGGTCTTCCGCGGCAACCTCATGGCGGTGCCCGAGAAGCGGCTCAAGATGGCGCTGCTCATCGATCATGCGTCGTTCCTCTTCCCGAGTGGAGAGCCCGGGCGACAGAGCTTCCCTGCGGCGGGCATGCTCGTCACGGCGCTCAACTGGGCGACGAGTCCGCACTTCAAGGCGATCGACATGAGCGTCGTGCTCATCGACGAGCGGCGGGCAGATCTCAACGAACGGCTTGCGGGAAGTCCGCATGTCGTTGCGGTCGAGCTTCCGCTACCCGACGAGGTGGAGCGCACGGCATTCCTGAAGTCGCCGGTGTGCGGTGGGCTCGAGACAGCCTCCGACTTTCCGATCGCGCAACTCGGTCAGCTCACGGCGGGGTTGAGCCTGACGAGTCTGCGCGGCCTCGTCCTTCCCGCCCTTCGCGGCGGCGATCGACTCTCCGCGAAGATCTTCAGTGAGCTCAAGAAGCGCCTGATCGAACAGCAGTGTCTCGGCCTGCTGGAGTTCGTCGAACCGAAGTGGGGACTCGACAGCGTCATTGGCTTCGAGGCCGCGAAGGCACAGCTGATGGAAGACGCGCAGCTTCTCGCGCGCGGTGAGCTCGACACGTTGCCGATGGGCTATCTCATCTGCGGACCAGTCGGCACGGGCAAGAGCTTTCTCGCCTACTGCACTGCGAAGGAGATCGGCATTCCGGTGGTAATGCTGAAGAACTTCCGCTCGAAGTACGTCGGCGAGACAGAAGGCAATCTCGAGCGCGTGTTCGCCGTGCTGCGCGCCATGGGGCCGATCATGATCATCGTTGACGAGGCGGACACACTACTCGGCGATCGCAGCTCGGATGGCGACAGCGGCACGGGCAGTCGTGTGTTCGGCATGTTCGCCACCCAGATGGGCGACACGCGCTATCGTGGACGCCTCGTCTGGATGCTACTGACGGCACGCCCTGACCTTCTCCCGATCGACATCAAGCGGCAAGGTCGCGCCGAGGTGCACATTCCGCTGTTCTATTCGTATGAGGAAGCCGAACTGCGGCAGATGTTCGTCGTCCTCGCGCGGAAGATCGGCGCGGTGCTCGCGGCGGATGACGTGCCGCACATGAAGGCCACGGGGAGTCTTTCGGGGTCTGATGTCGAGGGCATGGTCGTGCGCGCGTGGCGGAAGTCACGCCTCTCTGGTGCGAGTCATCTGACGAAGGAAGCGTTGACCGAGGTCATTGCGGACTTCGTCCCGTCGGCGCAGACGCTCGAGCGCGAGATGCAGGAGCTCGCGGCAGTGATCGAGTGCACCGATCGGAAGTTCTTGCCGCCCGCCATTCGGGCGAAATACGATTCGACCGATGGCCGTCGCGAAGCACAGGAGCGGTTCGCGCAGGTGCGGGCGTTGCTCGGCGACTAGGGAGGCTTGGAATGCATGCGCCGGAGGCGGTGCTTCGCGCGGCGCTCGAGTTCCGAGACCGACTCGATTACGCCGGCGTGGTCGCTCTCTGCGATCCGGCATCAGTGGAGTCCGAGTTGCGCCAGTGGTGCGAACTTTTTGCTCCGTGCACCGAGGCCGGTTTTCGTCGCGAAAACCCGGACTTCCCTGATGCACAGGTTTTGGATGTCGTCGCGTATCTCAATCGACGATCCAGCGAGCAGATTCCGCGTCATGCGCCCGGCATCATGACGTACGCGGAGTTCTTGGCGCTTGCACCCACGGACTACTATCGCCGTTCGCTCGAGCGGGACGACACTCGTCTCGAGATCATTCGGCGAATGCGCGCGCGCGGGCGACCGGTGCCGGAGGCCGCGCTCGCGCCGCCGACCGGCTTCGTATATGAAATCCTTCCCGCGGAGTCGGTCAGTGACGACGAGGTGATCGTCAGGTATCGCATGCAATTCGACGACGATAGGCGCGTCGAAGACCCGGAGCTCGAGCACGAAAGACTGCACCGCATGCACGACGGTACGTGGAGGCTCGTCGCTCGGCGGGATCTGCTCCACTCGCGGGGATCAGTCGTCAACATAGTGGACGGCGTTGCGGACCTGTTTGACGACGGGCCGTCGGGCTGACCTCAAGGCAGCGCGCGTGCAACCGAAACGACGGAACGCTCTGCTCGCAAGCGTCCTCAGGGCTGCGCTAACGCAGAAACGCACCTGTTGCGGTTTCAGGGGACGTTCAGCGTCACCGTCACTCTCGTCGCCGCGTTGTCCGCAACGTCGACATCCTGCGTCGTCACACCGGTTCGCTCATGCCACGCGTTGAGCTTGTACTTCCCCGCCGGCACGCCGTCGATCGTGAACGATCCGCCGTTGCCGGTCACCGTGAAGTACGGATGATCGAACACCGCGAGATACGCGCGGGTCCACGAATGCTCAACGTCCTTCACGATGACCATTCCCGGCGCGACGAACGGCAACTCGGTGGGAATCACCTGCTCACCGCCGCCGAGGAGGATCGTCGCGCGCGGTGTCGTGTCACCAGCCGCGACGAAGCGAAGATGCTGACGGAAATCGTCGTGCCCGATGATGTTCACCGCGCTGCCCTTGAGCGCCGCCTGCACGCGCGGCGCCAGCTTGCAGTGATCGCTCTCGAGCTCCACGCGCCGCTCGATCGCCGGCGCCTTGCCGCTGCGCGCGCCGTCGAGCCACACGACCACCCCCGTGAGCCCACTGCCCTGCATCGTCACCGATCCATCCGGAATGCTCGGACCGCAGATCGCGCTCGCGTCGCCCGTCTCGGCCGCCGCCAGCGGGTCGAGCGCCTTGCTCAGCGTGACGGTGCCCGTGACGGAGCCCGGCGCAGTGACCGGCGCCACCGTGTACGGCGTCGCCGATGACGCGATCAGTACGTCGCCCTTCGCCAACGCGGTGCGCGATCCAGCGGGCGCCGCCGCGGCGCGGCGCGTTCCGTCGCCCGACGCATCCCCCTGACACGCCGAGACCAGCAAGAACGCGAGCGCGACAGAGCGGTATTTCGGAACTATGGAGAGTGTTGCGGCGATCACGTGGTTCGTCGAAGGGATGGGGGAAGTTCGTCCCTCGAAGGGCAAGGGCTGAGCCAACCGTGGATGTCGCCATCGACCTATGATGTCGTCCCGAAAGGAGCGCAGCGACCGAAGGACCTGCTCTTCGACGGATCTGCCGAGTTCGCTCGCACGACCGACGCAAACTAACATCCCCACATGAGACTCCTCTCGCGTGCGATCGCCTGCATCACCCTCGCGCTCATCGGCGCGTGCTCGTCGCTGCCCGTCGTCGGACGCAGCGCGCCCGAGCGATGGGCCTTCCACGCACCGTGGGACCCGCGCAGCTCCGCGAGCGTGCGCGCGCATGCCGCAGCACTCGACGGCGTGGTCCTCGACTGGATCGCACTCGATTCCCTTACCGGTCTGCCGCTGCAGCTCTATCGCGACACCCTGTCGACGACGCTTCCGCCAAGCGTTCGACGCATGGCGATGGTGACATCGTTCCTCACCGATCGATTCCACCCCGAGTTGATTCGCCGGCTCGCCATGGACTCGATCGCCCTCAAGGCGAGCGCCGAGGCGATCGCCAGTCGCATGGTGCGCGGCGGCTATCGCGGGCTCGTCATCGACTTCGAAGGCATGACCGGCACCGACACGGCACTGACGCGCGCCGTCGTCGCGACGATCGCGAGCGTCGCACGCACCCGCGGCGTCGGTCCCGTGGCCGTCGCGCTTCCCGCGAGCGACACCGTCGGCTATCCGGCGCGTCTCTTCGCGTCGAGCGCGGACCTGCTGTTGATCATGCTGTACGACCAGCATTGGTCGACGTCACCGCCGGGCGCGATCGCCGAACCGGCGTGGGTGCGCCGCACGCTCGCGATGCGCGTAGCCGAGAGTGGCGCGAGCCGCATGGTGGCCGCGCTGCCGACATACGGCTACCTCTGGCGCCCGAATGTCACCGCGCAGCCGATCTCGTACGACGACGCGCGCCACCTCGTCGCGGAGTCCGGCGTCTCACTCGACCGTGATCCCACGACACAGACCCTTCACGCCGTGCGCTCCGTCGGCGATCAGTGGGAGCTCTGGGTCAGCGACGCCGTGCTGCTCGCCGCGCTCTATCGCGAGGTCGCCGCGCTCAACGTCACGCGCCTCGCCTACTGGCGGCTCGGCACCGAAGACGTCGCGATGTGGTAGCGATCGCCGAATCTCATCTCGGCACCAGCTGCCCACCGCCCGACAACGTGTACGTCTTGCCACCCAATGCGGCGTTGCCGGGAAGACTCGCCAGGTAGGACACGGTGAATCCGTTGCCGATGACGTTGAGAATCGACGTCCCGGTGATTCCGCCGGGAAGTGTCAGCGTCGTCAGCGCGGAGTTGGCCGTCACGATCCAAACGCTGGTGGGATCGATGCTGAGGGTCGCGCCCTGGGCGGCACCCGTCAGCTTCGCCGCGCCCTGCAGTGTCGCGGTGATCGTGCTCGACGCGTCGGCGATCAAGGCTCCGCTCACCGTGTCGGTGTTGATGAGCAGCGTGACCACGCTCGAGCCGGTGGCGCGCGCGATCGTGTCCGACGTTACGCGGATCGGCGTGCGCTCGACGCGCACGTTCGCGCCGAGTGCGGCGAGAATTCCGTACGCCGACGCGCCTGTCGTCGCGATGGTGCCCCGATACATCTCGATGCTCGAACCCTGCCCCGTGGCAAAGAGTGCCGTCGCTCCCGACGAATCGGTCATCACGGTTCCACCCGTCAGCAGTACGTGTCCCGCGCTCTCGACGCGAATTGCGGCATTGGCGCCCGACGCCGGTGCGCTGGCCTTGCCGGACTTGGTGACATTCGCGTTGATCAGCGTCAGGTCGCCGCCGCTGGCGACGTAGACCGCCGACTCATCCGCCGTCGCCGACGTGTATCCCTGGTTCGTCGACGACGCCGTGCCGCCGACCAATCGATAGGCGACGAGGTTCACCGGCACGGTCACCGTGAGCCGCGCGGTGTCGCTGCCGACGCCCGCGGTTGAATTGGCGACGACGACCTGATACAGCGACGCGTCGCCGACGACGGTGACGGGAATGGAATACGTCGGTGACGTCGCTCCGGCGATCGCCGCGGCGCCCTTGAACCACTGGTAGGTAAGGGACTCTCCCGTGGCGACAACGCTGAACGATGCCGGGGCGCCGAGGATGACCGCCTGCGACAGCGGCTGCGTCGTGATGACCGGAATGGCCTTGGTGCTTATTGGCGCGGAGCCGACGTCGAGGCAGGCGGTCGAAAACGCGAGGACGAGAGCGAAGAATCGAGTTGTGCGCATGTCGGGGAGACACGGAAATAACGAGGGCCCCTATGCGGGCGATACCCTCGATACCGGACCTACGTACCTGAACCTTGTCGGACGCCGACCGGTCACCAGAATCGCGCGTACAAATTGAGTACACGCCAAGGGGTCGATCTGTTGTCGCCTGCCTGGACGCTGCCTAGACGACGATGAGATCCGCCTGAATCTTCCGTGGCGTAACGACCGCCTTACCCGGCTCGAGATACACATTCACCTCGGTCCGCATCCCGATCTCCCCAGGGATGTACACGCCAGGCTCGATCGAGAAGCCCACGCCGGGAATCAACAGCCGCTCTTCGCGCGTCTCGAGGTTGTCGAGGTGCGGACCAGATCCGTGAATCGACCGCGCGTCGATCGAGTGGCCCGTGCGGTGCGTGAAATACTGGCCGAGCCCGCGGTCGACGATCACCTTGCGCGCCACATCATCGACATCGCCGCCGCGCAGGGGACTCCCAGCGGCAACCTGCGTCTGCACGAGACGAATCGCCGCATCGCGCGCATCGCGGATCGCCGTCCAGACCTCCTCCGCACGCGCCGACGGCGCGCCGATCGTCGCCATCCACGTCTGGTCCGCCCACACGCCGTCCTGCTCGTGCGCCCACAGGTCGATCAGCAGCACGTCCCCTTCGACGATCCGCCGCGGGCTCTCGGCCGTCGGCTCGTAATGCGGATTCGCGGCATTCGCGCCGGCACTCACATTCGGACCATGGTCCGTAAAGAGCTTCGCGCGCTCGAACCGCTCCCGCATCCACATCATCAGGTCGAATTCCGTGATCGGCTTCGGCGTCCGCGCCCTGTCACCCGCGATCAGGAACGCCGCATTCGCGATCGTCGCGATCACCTCGGCCGCACGCACGTGCGACGCGATGTTGTCCGCACTCCACGTCGCGTTGAACTGCGTCACCAGTTCGCCACTCGACGCAATCGACGTCGCGCCCGCGGCGCGGACCATCTCGATGACACCGGCCGGCACGCGATCGAGATACGGCACCGCATCGCCCGCGGAATACTCCATCGCGATCTTCTTGCCGCGCACCATGTCCGCCACCGAGCTCTCGAGGCTCCTCCACGAGCTGTACGAGCCCTTGGTCCACCCACTCGGCCACGTCTCCCACGGCCCAGGCTCGATCGCGTGTCCAAGCGCGTGCGGCACGCCTTCGCGTGGAATCCAGATGAAGATGCGCCGCGAGATCATGCCCTTCAGGGCGAGCATCCCCGCGACGATCGGGTTCGAGCCCTGGAAGTCGAACAAAAGCCACCCGTCGAGCTCCGCATCAGCGAGCGCGCGTTGAATGGCCGGAAGCGTCTCGGGATTCAGCATCGGTCGATCACTCCCCTCGAGTGCGGTCCGCACCGCGCCAGTCCGCGCGCCACTCGCACGAACCTTCGCCACGACCCTCGCAGCGCGTGTGCTCCACGGAGCCCGTCGTTCCGATCAACAGCCGCAGCAACTCGCGCAGCGTCGATTCGTAAAACGAACACCCGGTGCTGCCCGGTGCGACGCCGAGCGTCACGGAGCGTGGCACCTCGAGCAGCACGAACTGGCCGACGCGGCGCACATTGCCATTGAGATAGCGCTGCGCGATGCGGCGCGTCTTCCGGAACGCCAGCGGCCGCGAGATCATCGACGGCATCACCTTGAGCACGCCGCGCGTCACCGGTGACACGGTCATGTACGCCTCGCGCGCCAGGAATCGCCCGGCAGCGCGCAGCACCGCCTCCGCGTCCGGGCGACGCCCGATCAGCTTCGCCAGCGCGATGGCCTCGTCCTGCGACGTCCGCTTGTTGCGCCGCACTTCCTCCGTGTAGCGCTTGATCTGCGTATACACGGTGTCACTCAATCCGAGGCGCTTGTTGCGAAGCTCGTCGACGAATTCAGCCTCGAGCACCCCCTCGGGAGTGTCAACGTCGCGAACGGCTTCGAGGAGACTCAAGGGAAGAAGTGCGTCTACAGTGGCGAGCATAGGAACTACGCGGGACGACAGGGCGGCAGGAGAGGCGACGGCAGCCGTGAAGCTAACGGGAACCCGGGGGGCACTCAATGGCTCCACACCTTCGCGACACCTCCTGTCGTGCCCGGGGGGACGTGACTACCTTGGCGCCCATGCCACAACTGACCCACTTCGCCACGATGATGCTCGAGCGCGCCGCGCTGGGCGCCATCGTTGCCGGGGCAGTCGCGTTCGTTGCGCAACGTGCTCGCTCGCTGTCACCGTCCGGCGCGCTTGCGGCAACCGCCGTCGGCACCGCCGCCATCGCCGCCAGCTGGCATTGGGGCGCGCTGCTCATCGCATACTTCGTGGCATCCGCGCTGCTCTCGCGCGTCGGGCGAATGCGCAAGGAACAGCTCACCAGTGGCGTGCTCGCCAAGAGCGGTGAGCGCGACGCCACGCAGGTCATCGCCAACGGCGGCATCTTTGCCGCCAGCATCCTCCTCTCAGTGCTCGCCGTCGACAAGCTCGCGGTTACGCTGTCGCTTGCCGCACTGGGCGCGCTCGCCGCCGCGGCGGCCGACACCTGGGCGACGGAGATCGGCACGCTGTTCGGCGGCACGCCACGCTCCCTGTTGACCATGCGCCCCGTTCCGCCAGGCAGCTCCGGCGGCGTGAGCGTCGCCGGCTCGCTCGCCATGATCGCCGGCGCCGCGTTCGTCGCTGGCGTCGCCATGGCCCTCGACCTCACGGACGACATGCGCATCGTCGCGGTCGCCGGAATGGCAGGGGCCATCGCCGACTCGGTCATCGGCGCAACCGTACAGGAGCGCCGCTGGTGCGCCGCCTGCGATCGAGGCTCGGAACAACGCAGGCACAATTGTGGTTCATCCACGAGATTGGTTGGCGGGCGGGAGTGGATGGACAACGACATGGTGAACCTCATCGCCACGTTCGTGGGTGCCGCCGTAGCCGTGCTGCTTGCCTACGTCTAGCCTTCACCAGGTGAGCATGACGCACAGCGTTTCACGGTACGACGTCATCGTCGTCGGAGGCGGGCCCGCGGGCGCGTCCACGGCGTTCGCGCTCTCGCGCGCCGGCGCGCGCGTGCTCGTGCTCGACCGCGCGACCTTTCCCCGCTCGAAGCCCTGTGCCGAGTATCTCAGTCCGCAGGCGTCGCGGCTGTTGAGTGTGATGGGGGCCCTCGCCGCCGTCGAGGGCGCGGGCGCGGCGCATCTCGCCGGCATGGTGATCCGCGCACCGAATGGCGCGAAGCTCCGCGGCGACTTCGTCGGGCAGCATGGCTTCCGGGCGTTCCGCGATCGCGGTCTCGCGCTGCGACGCACCATTCTCGATCCGCTCCTGCTCCAGTGCGCGCAGAACGCGGGCGCCGAGCTGCGACAGGGGGCACGCGTCGCCGACCTGCAACGCGACGACACAGGCCGCGTCACCGGCGTGCGCGTCCTGCGCGAGAATGGCGCAACCGAGACGATCGACGCATCGCTCGTCATCGGCGCGGATGGATTGCGCTCGGTCATCGCACGACGACTTGCGCTCGCGCATACGAGCCGCTTCTGGCCGCGGCGCATCGCACTCGTGGCGCACTACGAAAACTTCGGCGACGTCGGCGATTGGGGTGAGATGCACGTCGAGCGCGACGTCGGCTACGTGGGACTCGCCGCGGTGGACGGCGGTCTCACGAATGTCGCGATGGTCGTCCCCAATTCCGCCGCGCGCGCTGTGAGCAGCGATCGCACCGCCTTCTTCGAACAGTGGTTGCGCGATCGTCCGCAGCTCGCGCCTCGCGTCGCCGGTGCGCGTCGCGTGACACCGGTGCTCGCGACGGGCCCATTCGCCTCGCACGCCCGTCGTGCATGGGCGCCCGGCGCCGCACTCGTCGGCGACGCCGCCGACTTCTTCGATCCATTCACCGGCGAAGGCATCTACTCCGCCCTTCGCGGCGGCGAACTGCTCGCCCCGTTCGCGCTGCGCGCTCTTGGGTCGGAAACCGTGCATGGCGGCGACGCCGCACTTCGCGCCTACGATCGCGCGCGACGCACCGAATTCCGCGGCAAGTGGATGGTCGAAAAGCTGATCGGCGCTGCGGTGGCGTACGCCCCGGCGATGAACTACTTCTCGCGCACGCTCGAGGCGCGCAAGGACATGGCCGACCTGCTCGTTGGCGTCTGTGGCGACTTCATTCCGGCGCGCGAAGTGCTGCGTCCTCGGTACGCGTTCAATCTCTTTCGGCCGAACCCGTGACGATCGGCCCGGATGCATTCCGCAGCGTGCTCGGTCGCTTCCCGTCGGGTATCACGGTCGTCACGGCGGTCGACGCCGACGGTCGCGACGTCGGCATGACCGTGAGCGCCTTCTCCGCAGCGAGCCTGCATCCGCCGCTCGTGCAGATCTGCGTCGGTCGCGAGGCCTCGGCGTTCGCCGCGCTGCAGCAGGCCAACGAATTCGGTGTCAGCATCCTCAGCTCGGATCAGGAATCGCTGTCGCGCCGCTTCGCCGAGGAAGACTCCGTGCACCGCTTCGACGGTATCGGCTACATGCGCGGCGACAGCGGCGTCGTCCTGCTCAGTGACGCGCTCGCCCACATCGAGTGCCGGAAGATTGCCGGCTACGAGGCGGGTGACCACGTGATCTTCGTCGGAGAGGTGGAGCGCGCCACGACCGGCGACGCGCGGCCGCTGTTGTACTATCGCGGCGGCTACGCGCAGCTCGAGCGCTAGCGTGAACCTCACGTGATCACTCCCCGACGGCGCCGCGGCTTCGAGCATCTCGATGATCCGGGGACGTCGGCCGCGTTGCGGGAGCGGTCCCTCCGCGACGTGCGTCTCGCCAACGTCCTCCTCGGCGGGACGAATGCCGTGCTCTCCGAGTTGCGTCGTATCATGCCCGGCATGGGCGTCGATTTCTCGCTGCTGGACGTGGGGACGGGCTTGGCAGACATTCCCATCCGCGCGCGACAGCTCGCCGAGTCGAAGGCGGTGCGCATGACGACGTTTTCCGTCGACCAGGCGGAATGCCTCGCCCGCAGCGCCGCACAGGTGCTGGATGGCAGTACCTGTGGCGACGCGAGGTGTCTTCCCTTTGCCGACGCAAGTGTGGACGTGGTGATCTGCTCGCAGGTCTTGCATCACTTCGAGGACGCCGAGCTGGAGGTCGTGTTGGCCGAGCTGCATCGTGTCGCGCGCCGCGCGGTCATCGTGAGCGACCTGCGGCGCAGCTGGTTCGCCGCGGTGGGCTTCTGGTTCGTCGCGTGGCCGATGGGCTTTCACGCGGTGACCCGCCACGACGGTGCGACGTCGGTGCTCCGCGGCTTCACCGGAGGCGAGCTCGCCGCGCATGTACGTCGCTCGACCGGACGCGCCGCGCTCGTGCGACGGCACCTCGGCTTTCGACTCACCGCCACCTGGAACCCCAACGCATGAGCGACCTCCCGCCACTCGAGCTCGGTTCAATGCCCGCGGCGAAGGAGATGAGGACGCTCGACGAGCGGCTCGTCGTCGCCCCGTTGCAGCGGATTTTCCGGCTCGCCGCCGACGTCGAGCGGTGGCCGGCCCTCCTTTCGCATTACCGGTTCGTGCGCTTCGTTGAACGGAGACGCGATGGCGGCGGCATCGTCGACATGAGCGCGAACCGGCCATTCGGCATCATCCAGTGGCCCACGTGGTGGCAATCGAAGATGCAGGTTCATGCGCCCGCGAGTGGACATGCGCCGACCATTCGGTACACGCACATCGATGGCGTGACCACTGGCATGGAAGTGGAGTGGTCATTCAATGAGACGGCGAAGGGCACGCACGTCCGCATCTTGCACATGTGGGATGGGCCGAATGTGCCCATGGTCGGCGCCTCGGCGGCAACGCTCGTGATCGGTCCGGTGTTCGTGCACGGTATCGCGAGCCGAACCCTCGAAGGGCTCGCCACGCATGCCGAGAGGGATGCGATCGGGGCGGGAAACTAACAAGGAGACAGGCAGTGGCTGAGCGTCGTCGTGTGGCAGTGACTGGAATCGGAGCGGTGACACCAATCGGACTCGGACGGCAGGGGCTGTGGGACGGGCTCCGCCGCGAGAAGTCCGCCGTCGCGACGCTCACGCGATTCGATCCTTCAGTATGGCGCAGCCACAACGCCGCTCAGGTCAATGACTTCGACGCCACCGACTTCATGGATGCGAAGAGGGTCAAGCGGCTCGACCGCTTCGGCGCATTCTCCGTGGCGTGCGCCAGGCAGGCCATCGCGGATGCGGGGATCGATCTCGCCACTGAAGATCGCGAGCGCGTCGGCGCGATGATGGGCAGCGCGCTCGGCGGCATTCGCTTCGCCGAGGATCAACTGCACGTCTTTCTGCAGGAGGGCGCGAAGTCGCTCGATCCGTCGCTCGCGCTCAACGTCTTCGCCGGCGCGGCGAGCTGCAACATCGCCATCGAGCTCGGCGCGCAGGGGCCCAACAGTACCAACGCGATGAGTTGCGCGTCGGGGACGATTGCGGTCGGCGACGCCTTCCGCGCCATTCGCGACGACTACGCCGACATCATGTTCGCCGGTGCATCAGAAGCGCCGCTCGCGGACCTGTGCTACGGCGCGTTCTCGATCATCCGCGCGATGTCGACGCGGAACGATGATCCCTCGATTGCGTCGCGTCCGTTCGACAAGGATCGCGACGGCTTCGTCATGGGCGAAGGCGCCGCTGTCCTCGTGCTCGAGGAGTTCGAGCGCGCGATGGCGCGCGGCGCGCACATCTACGCGGAAGTCGTCGGCTTCGGCAGCTCGAACGACGCGCATCACATGACGGCTCCGCGGCCGGATGGAACGCAGGCCGGCCGCTCGATGCGGCTGGCGATGCAGGACGCTGGCATCCCGATGACCGACATCGCGTACGTGAACGCGCACGGCAGCTCGACGCCGCTCAACGATCCGACAGAAACGCTGGCGATGAAGACGGTCTTCGGCGAGCACGCGGCGAAGCTTCAGGTGAGCAGCACGAAGGGCTACTATGGCCACGCCCTCGGCGCTTCTGGTGCGATCGAACTGGCCATCACGGCACTCGCCCTGGATCAGCGCTGGCTTCCGCCGACGCTCAATCACGACGCGCCCGCCGAAGGGTGCGATCTCGACTACATCCCGAACCACGGCCGCGACTGCGATGTCGAGTACGCGCTGAGCAACAGCTTCGGCTTCGGCGGCATCAACGCGGCGGTGGTGTTGAAGCGGCACGACGGGGTCTGACGGTTCGGGCAGCGGTCCGTTAGTCTCATGTCGTACCGGCGTGGCGGCCGGTGTCGTCCCGAGCGACGTCGAGGGACCTGCCCTGGTTTTTCCACCCTGAACGATAGAACAGATCATGCGCGACAGCTGGCGTCACTTCGTCGCTGAGTTCATCGGCGTTTTCGCGTTGGTGTTCGTCGGCGGGGCCGCGATCATGTCGTCGTCGCTCTCGAACGTCAACCCGCTCCTCATTGCGGCGTTCGCGCACGGTCTCATCCTCGCCGTGATGGTGACGGCGACGATGCGCATCTCCGGTCACCTGAATCCGGCGGTGACGATCGGGTTCCTCGCCACGAAGCGAATCGGGCCGGTGATGGCGGTGATCTACATCATCGCGCAGATCCTTGGTGCCGTGCTCGCCGCGTATGCGCTCAAGGCACTGTTCCCGGCAAATGTCCTGGCGGCGAGCCGAATCGGCGGGCAGTCCGTCGCAGGGGATCTGTCGACGTTGCAGGCCATCTCGCTCGAGGCCATCGCGACCTTCTTTCTCGTCTTCGTCGTCTTTGGCACCGCGGTGGATCCGCACGCACCCAGGGTGGGCGGTCTTGCGATCGGTCTCACGGTGACGGCGGACATTCTCGCGATCGGTTCACGCACCGGCGCGTCGATGAATCCCGCACGGTCATTCGGGCCAGCGATTGCCAGCGGCCTCTTCGAGGGTCAGATCGTGTACTGGGTGGGCCCGATCCTTGGCGGCGTCGCGGCGGCGATGTTGTACGACGGGCTGTTCCTGCGCCGCGGCAAGGATTCGCCGAATCACGGCGCGATCGAGCCGATCTAGCCGAACGAGCGCCTTCTAGTCGTCCCGATCCGCGGAGTTGCAGCCGCCGTTCGCCAAAATGCGAAGAGGGCGAAGGCCGCCGCACGCCGCACGAATCGCCGCACGCCTCACGCGTCCACTCCGCACGTCGCCCCGTACGCCGCATCGGCTGTTGCCCCGCACGCCGCACGCCTCACGCAGAGCTAGCGCAATTCCCTCTTGGAGCCATAGACGGCTTCATATCGCGCGACGGACTCCAACACGATACGAGACGCTTCGTCGCTCTTTCCCCACCCCATGATCTCGACCCGCTTTCCCTCGAGATCCTTGTACGTCCGGAAGAAGTGCTCCACCTCGTTCAGCATGTGCTTCGAGATATCGGCAATGTCGAAGTACTCCTGCTGAAACGGATCATGCAGCGGGACGCCGAGGATCTTGTCGTCCGGCTCCCCGCGATCGAGCATCTTCAGCACCCCGATCGGGCGCACGTCGATCTGGCATCCCGGAAACGTCTCTTCCTTCACGAGTACGAGCACGTCCAGCGGATCGCCGTCCTCATGCAGCGTCCGCGGGATGAACCCGTAGTCGCCCGGGTAGTGAACGGCCGAGAAGAGCACGCGGTCCAGCTTCAGCATGCCGCTCGCCTTGTCCAGCTCGTACTTGTTGCGGCTGCCAGACGGAATTTCGATCACGGCGGTGACGCACTCGGGCACTTGCATGCCCGCGGGGAGGTCGTGCCAGAGGTTGAGCATTACGCGTCGTGGTGGGCCGATACCGCTGGCCGTGAAATGGGATTCCGGGCGTCCTGCAGGTCGGTGTTCGGTCCGTGACCTCGCGTCATCGCACCCTTGTACTTCATCGCGTCTTCCTCGACGCCGAAGTTCGCCGCGTCGAGATCGTGGATGCGCTCCATGTCCGCCGGTGAAAGATCCGGCAGATCACTCGCCGCCGCAAATTCGTCGAGCTGCGCGTCGTCATACACGTTCGGCAGCGTCGTCACCACGAGCGGCTCCGCGAGCAGCCACTTGAGCGACGCCTGACCCAGCGTCATCTCGCGCTCGAGGAAGTCGAGCGTCTTCACCTTCTCCACGCCGTTCACCAGCCAGCTGCGCGGACGATGACGCCGGTGATCGTTCTCCGGAAACACGGTGTCTTGCGTGTATTTCCCCTCGAGCATTCCGCTGGCGTGCGTCACCCGGAGGTTGAAGCAGCAATTCGGCGCGTGACGACGCGCCGCCTCGATCATCGCTGAGCCCGGATGCTGCTCGAGCACGTTCCAGATCATCTGGATGGTGTTGATGTCGGGCTCGCGCTCCAGGAGCTCGACGGTCTCATACAGCCAACCGATCGCCGGACCGAATGCTGCCCCCCACGTCCTGATCTTCCCCTCGCGCTGAAGGTCGCGCAGCGTGCCCCAGAGCTCCGGGTCGCGCACGTGCTCCATCTTCGCGTTGTGGATCTGCAGCACGTCGATGTAGTCGGTCTCGAGACGCTCGAGACACTTCTCCACTGCCATCCGCATGAACTGCGGGTCCGTGCGCATCGGCAACTCGGATTGGCCGCGTCGTGCCGCGAGCGCCGCTTCGTCATAGATGTCGTAGCCGATCTTCGTGCCGATCACGATCTCGCTGCGCCGACCGCGAAACGCCTCGGCGATCTGCTTCTCGGCGCGACCATTTCCATACGCGTCGGCGGCATCGAAGAACGTCACGCCATGCACATCCAGCGCGCGACGCATCATCGCGACCGCCTCGGCGTCGGTCTTCTCGCCCCACCAGCCGGTGGAGACGGTCCAGGTGCCGAAACCGACTTCGCTGACCCGGACGTCGGTATTGGGAAAGACTCTGTATTTCATGGACGAAAGCTAATTGCTGCCTACTGGGGGCGGTTGACCGCGACCCTGCTCCCGTGACTGCCTCCTTGTCGACCGTGCCACGTTAGCCGCGCAGCACGCGTGCCGCATCGAGGGCGAAGTAAGTGATGATGATGTCAGCCCCTGCGCGCCGGATTCCGATCAGGCTCTCCATCATCGCCCGCTCGAGGTCGATCCAGCCGCGCTCGGCAGCCGCGTGGATCATCGCGAACTCCCCGCTCACCTGATACGCGGCGAGCGGATAGCCCGTCTCGGTCTTCACGCGCGACACGATGTCGAGAAACGGACCGGCCGGTTTCACCATCACCATGTCCGCGCCCTCCTCGATGTCCTGCATCGCTTCGCGCAGCGCTTCGTTGGCATTGGCGACGTCCATCTGATATCCACGACGGTCGCCACTCTGCGGCGTGCTCTCGGCTGCCTCGCGAAATGGCCCGTAGAACGCGCTGGCGAACTTTGCCGCGTAGCTGAGGATCGCCGTGTTGCTGAACCCTGCGTCGTCGAGCGCGCGACGAATCACGCCGACGCGGCCGTCCATCATGTCGCTCGGCGCAACGACATCCGCGCCGGCACGCGCATGCGAGAGCGACTCGCGCACGAGGAGGTCGAGTGTCGCGTCGTTGTCCACGTCGCCGTTGCGCAGGATGCCGCAATGCCCATGATCGGTGTACTCGCACATGCAGACATCGGTGATCACGACCAGCTGCGGCAGCTCGCCCTTGAGCGCGCGGACCGCTCGCTGCACCGGCCCTTCCTCATCCCACGCGCCGCTGCCCTCGGCGTCCTTGTGGTCGGGAATGCCGAACAGCAGCACACCGCCAATTCCTGCGTCTGCAGCGGCGCGTGCGTCGACGAGCATCTCGTCCACCGACGTTTGATGCACGCCCGGCATGGAGCTGACGGGCTGGCGCACTCCCGTTCCTGATCGCACGAACAGCGGGAGCACCAACTGCGACGGCGTGAGGATCGTTTCGCGTACGAGGTTGCGCAGTGCTGCGGTGCGTCTCAGGCGTCGTTGGCGGTATTCAGGATATGATGGCATCTCTTGTTGGTTTGTCGTCCCGAGCGAAGTCGAGCGACCTGCTCTTCGGCCGCTACTCGGGCTGCGGCGACGGAACATGACTCGCTCGGCGCAGCCCTTCCAGAATCTCTGACGCGCCTTCGCCACGCAGTTGATTCGCCAAACGAATCCCACTCAGCTCCGGATCGTCCACGTCCATCACGATCGACCCTCGGACAACCCGCAACCCCTGCACATCGGCGATGAAGCCGTGCAGCATCGGCTCGCCCTCACCGTCGATCGCCAACGCGCCGATCGGCACCTGGCAGCCGCCCTCCAACGCCGCCAGGAATGCACGCTCGGCGTGCACGGCGCGCATCGTCGGAAGGTGGTTGAGCGAATCGGACAGCCCGCGCATCCGATCGTCGGCCGTGCGCGTCTGCACCGCGATGGCACCCTGTCCGGCGGCTGGTAGCCACGCCGGCGCGTCGAGATAGCAGGTGATATGCTGATGCGCGCCGAGCCGATGCAGCCCTGCAGCGGCGAGTATCGCGGCGTGCACGCGTCCCTCGTCGATCTTCTTGAGGCGCGTAGGAACATTGCCGCGCAGCTCGGCGACCTCGAGATCTGGACGGCGTGCGAGCAATTGTGCGCGACGACGCAGGCTCGACGTTCCCACACGGGAGCCGGGTGGAAGCTCCTCGAGCGACTCGGCGAGAATGCGCCCGTTCACGACGAGCACGTCGCGCGGATCTTCGCGCTCGAGCACGGCTGCGACGATCAATCCCTCTGGCGATTCGGTCGGCAGGTCCTTCAGTGAGTGCACGGCGACGTCGATCTTCTTCTTGAGCAGCGCGGTCTCGAGCTCCTTCGTGAAGAGTCCTTTCGCGCCGATCGCACTCAACGACTCGTCGAGCCGCTTGTCGCCCACCGTCTTGAACGTCACGAGCTCGCTTTCGACGCCCTTGTCGGCGAACGCGCTCTGCACCATCCGCGCTTGCCGGAGCGCGAGCTCGGAGGTGCGGGTGCCGATCTTGACCGGTGTCGAAGCGGTGGAGGTCACGAAGAAAATCTATCCTCGGAACGCGCTCTGCGGCGCAACTGGTACGCCGCGCGGCCGTTTGGTGACGCTCGCTGGTGCGACGGATGCCATTCTACACGGGTGCCGACTTGCCCTCATTGCCGAGCCGAGCGTACGGTATGGCTATGCCAGTTGCTGCCAAGGTCTGGTCTCAGGAGGAGGTGCGCGCGCTCCAGCACGGAGCGTGGCCGCGCTACGAGCTCAGTGACGGTGAGCTGCTCGTGACGTCGCCGCCGAACGTCGCGCATCAACGTCTCATCGTTGCGCTTCTCGTCCTCACTGTCGCTGACAAGTGATCGGTCATCCGCACGAGTGATCGTGAGTTCCCTGCGGGATGACAATTACGACAATTGTCTCAACAGCGCCGACGCCAGGCGCGACGGCGCATCGGCGTGCGCCCGAAGAAAGAGGTCGGGTTCGATGAGCTCGAGCTCCATCAGCACGAACTGCCCATCGGCGACGCAACCGTCCACGCGCGCATAGAGCGACGCCTGCCCGGCTGCCTCCAGTGCCTGCTGCGCCTGATCCACCACATGCGGCGCCGGCTCGATCACGTCTGCAGTACCGCCATGCGTCGACTGCACACGAAAGTCACCTCGCTTTGCACGCTTGAGCACGGAGTGGCTGTACTCGTCGCCATAGAACAGGACCGACCACTCGCCATCCGTCTGGATCACGTCGAGAAAAGGCTGCACCAGCACGCGCCCGCTCGCGACCATCGCGGCAAACTCATCCTCGCGCGCCGCGACCCCAGCCGGAGCCACGCGCCACGTCTGATGCGCTGACGCCGACACAGCCGGCTTCACCACCACGCTGCTCCACCCGGTCTCGCGAACCACCTCGGCCAACGGGGTGGACGCGCCACGCTCCACCCACCGTGTCGGCACGATCGCAACGCCCCGCGTCGCCAGGTCGCGCAGATAGCCCTTCTCCGTATTCCATCGCACGAGCGATGGCGCATTGTAGACTTGCACACGGAGGCCTTCGAGACGATCGAGCCACGCGAGAAACTCGTCGAGCCGCAGGTGATAGTCCCAGGTCGATCGGATGACGACGGCCGAGTATTTCTCCCAGTTCACGGTATCGTCGGTCCAGATCGCCGCCTCCGCATGCACGCCGTCTGCCTCCAGCGCTTCGACGAAAAGACGGTCGTCGCTGGTGAGATGCGCGACCTGCTCCGACGTCGCCAGCGCGATCATTCGCGTCGCGTTGCTCATCCGAGAATGAACGACCGCGTGGCTTCCACGAGTGCACTCACGGACGCCTCCGTCGCCTCCGCGGCCAAGGGAATTCCTGCGGCGCGAATGGCGTCGCTCGTCACGGGGCCGATGGACACGGCCGGTACCGCGATGGCCAACTCCGCGCCGACGACCTCGATATATCCGCGTACCGCCGACGCCGACGCGAAGGTCACCGCGTCCACCGTCTTGTCGGCGAGGGCAGCACGCAGCGCGTCGCCGCCAGCGCCATCGCTCACGCTGCGATAGACGCGCACGACCTCGACATCGCAGCCGAGTGCTCGCAGGCCATCGGGCAGCACCTCGCGTGCACCTTCGGCGGCGAGATACAGCACGCGCGAATGCCGAACGTCCTCGCGCGACGACATCGCCTCCAGCACACCCTCGGCGACGAAGCGCGCCGGTACGACATCCGCCGCGAGACCGCAGGCGAGCAGCGCATCGCTCGTGGACTTGCCGACGCAGGCGACCTTCGCGGTGGCGAACGCGCGCGCGTCACGAGCGCCGTGGCGGAGCGCATCCCACACGATGCGCACGGCATTCTGGCTCGTGAACACCACCCAATCGAATTCACCGAGCCGCTCGAGCGCCGCTGTCAACGTCGCAGCATCCAACACCGCTATCCGCATCGCCGGCAGTTCGATGACGTCTGCCCCGAGTTCGGCGAGCGCATCGCGCAAGCCGGTCGCTTGCGCCGACGCGCGCGTGACGACGACCCGACGTCCGAAGAGCGGCCGCCTGTCGAACCACGCAATCTCGTCGCGCAACGACACCACGTCGCCGATGATCGTGATCACCGGCGCCGTGAGGCCCGCCCGCGCGATCGCGTCGGCGAGCGTCGACACCGTGGCCGTCACGGTCCGCTGGCGCGCGTGCGTGCCCCACTGAATCGACGCGGCCGGCGTATCCGGCGACAGCCCGCCCGCGACAAGCGACGCGGCGATGCGCGGCAGCGTCTTCACGCCCATGTACAGCACGATCGACCCGCCGGCGCGCGCGAGTGACGCCCAATCGGTTTGCGTCTCCGGCTTGGCAGGATCTTCATGCCCGGTGACGAACGTGACCGACGTCGCCACTCCGCGATGCGTCACCGGAATGCCCGCATACGCCGGCGCTGCCACGCCCGCCGTCACGCCAGGTACCAGCTCGAAGGCGACCCCCGCGCGCGCCAGCGCCTGCGCCTCCTCACTGCCGCGCCCGAACACGAGCGGATCACCACCCTTGAGCCGCACGACGCGCTTTCCCTCTCGGCCAAGCCGCACGAGCAGGGTGTCGATCTCCTCCTGGCTCGACGATGCGGAATCTCCACCGCGCTTGCCGACGTCGTACACTTCGACATTCGGATTGACCAGGCGCGCGGCGACGACGATCGCGGGATTCGCCAATGCATCCGTCGCGATCGCGTCACATGTCGCGAGAAGGTCACGGCCGCGGACGGTCAACAGCCCCGGATCACCCGGGCCCGCGCCGACGAGGTAGACGATTCCGCGCTTCGGCGCTGCTGTCTCGGCCATCAGCGCGGCGTGGCGTCGAGCTGCTCGAGCTTCGCACGCAACGCCTTTTCCCGCGCGGTGAGGATCGCCGAGTAGCCGAGGTAGATGATCGCCGTCAGCGTATAGGCGACGACGGCGAAGATGCCATTGTCCGGCGTCATGATTCCCCTCCCTGCTCGCGATCGGCCACGAGGTCGCGCAGCGTCGCCACGCGATAGCGCTTTCGCAGCAGCGCAGCGAACAGCAACGCGAACGCGATGAACGCAGCGAAAAATGTCGTCCGCATCTCCGGCGGCATCGACGGCGTGCTCGGCTTCAGCAGAATCGGCATCGGATGCAGCGTGCGAAACATGTACACGCTGAGGTGGATGAACGGCACGAGCAGCGCTGCGAGAATCCCGAGGACTGCCGAGTACCGTGCACGGCGGCCACGATCATCCACGGCGCCGCGCAGCATGCTGTATGACAGGATGATGAACCAGAGAAACAGCGTCGACGTCAGCCGCGCGTCCCACGTCCACCACGCACCCCAGATCGTCTTGCCCCACAGCGGCCCGGTGATCAGCACGACCGTCGTGAACACGAGGCCGACTTCCGCCGCACTCTCCGCGACGCGATCGAGCTTCTCGTCCTTGAGCCAGAGATAGAGGATGCTCGCGATCGCCATCAGGATGAACGCGAGATAGAGCGCAACGAACGCGGACGACGCATGGATGTAGAGAATCCGCTGCGCCGGTCCCTGTCGCGCTTCGATCGGCGTAAAGGCGAATGCGCGGACGTACACGCCGGCGACCGCCGCGATCGCGACGCCGAGCAGCACATCAGGTCCCCGCTTTACAGTGACCTCGTTGGTCATTCGTCGAGTGTGAAAGGAAATGCGAGCGTACACGCCACCACGAATACGATGTCGAAGGCCACGAGCATGCGTAGCCATGGCCATGCTTCCGACACCGGGCGGCCCGCCATCAACCGGGCGGACGACTGCGCCGCACCCATGACGATGGGAACGAAGAAGGGCAGGCTGAGCATCGGCAACAGCAGCTCGGCCATCCGTGTGTTGACGGCCATCGCGCTGAACAGCGTGCCGATCGCGACGAGCCCGATGGCGGCAAGGAGTGCGACACCAGCCAAGGCAAGCACACCGCGATCGAACGGCAGGTTGTAGAACAGCACCACCGCCGGCAGCGTCACCGTAAGCACACCGCACACGAACACGAGATTCGCCAGTGCCTTGCCGAGGTAGATCGACTCGCGCGACACCGGCGCGCCGAGCAGTCCGTCGATCGCGCGATCCGCGAGCTCACTGCCGAACGACCGCTGCAATCCGAGCAGCGCGGCGAAGATGAAGATCACCCACAGCACGCCGGGCGCGAGATCGCTCGCCGCGACTGCGGTGGAATCCCACGCGAAGTAGAAGATCGTCACGCCGAGCAGCGCGAAGACGAGCGCGGACAGGAACGCCGTGCGCGTGCGGAACTCGATCGCCAGATCCTTTCGCGCCACGATCCACGCGGCACGCATCGTACTCGGCGGCGACATGTCAGGCATCGAGCGTCACCAGCTCGCGATACTCCGACGCGTACGTCGTCGCATCGACTTCGCCGCGCGCTTCGTAGCGTGCCAGACGGCCGCGACGCATGATCGCCGCGTGCGTCGCGAGTGCGAGACCTTCACCCAGGTTGTGCGTCACCAACAACAGCGCCGCACCGCTCGCGCGACGCTCGGCCAGTGCCGCCGTCAACGCAGCGCTGCCGACTTCGTCGAGTCCCGTGTACGGCTCGTCGCAGAGCAGCAACCGCGGCACGTGCACGATCGCCCGCGCGATCGACACGCGCTGCTGCAGTCCTCGGCTCAACGCGCGAACAGGTGTCTCTGCGCGATCGAGCACGCGCATGGACGCGAGCGCGTTGCGCGCCGCAGCCGAGGGGTCCGGCATGCCGTACATGCGCGCCGCGAACTCCACGTTCTCGCGCGCCGACAGTGCGCTGTACAGCATGCTCGCATGCGAGACGAGTCCCACCTGGCCCCGCGCCAACGACCCGTCGCGCAGCGACGCGCCCCCAACGAGACACGCGCCGCCCGACGGTGTCAGCAGGCCGGCGAGGAGGCGCAGCAACGTCGTCTTGCCGGCGCCATTTGGGCCGAACAGCGCGAGACACTCACCTCCCTGGAGGCTGAAGCTCACGCCATCCACCGCCTTCCGTCCGCCGAACACGCGCGACAATCCCCGCGCCACCACCACCGGCGGCGGCGCGAGTTGGTCGGAGACGGCAAGACCCGGGCGATCCATCGCGGAAAGATAGCCCTCGCGAATGTGCGGACGAGAGGGAAAACGCTTACAGGCGAGTTACTCGGCGCCCTGCGGGATGATACTCTTGACCCATGAAGATTGCGCGACCTCGCCAACTCGAGCCCGACCTCTGGCTTCTCGACCTCCTCTTTCAGGGCACGCCCGGCGTCGTCGCCGCGTACCTCATCACCGGACCGTACGGCCATACGCTCGTCGAAACCGGACCCGGCTCGACACTCCCCATGCTCGAACGTGCCGTCGCGGACGCCGGCGTCCGACTCGGAGACATCACCCAGATCCTCGTCACGCACATCCATCTCGACCACGCGGGCGCGTCAGGGTCACTGCTGCGCCGCCTGCCCGACGCTCGGCTGTTCGTGCATCCGCGCGGCGCGCCGCACATGATCGATCCATCAAGACTGCTCGCCAGCGCGACGCGCATCTACGCGGACCGCATGGACGAGCTGTGGGGCGCCTTCGAGCCATGTCCTGTCGATCGCGTGACCACGCTGGCCGACGGCGAGGAGATCCACTGCGGCGTGCGCACGTTGACCGCCCTTCATACGCCGGGGCATGCGTCCCATCACATCGCCTTTCACGATGCCGAGCGGAAATCGGTCTTCACCGGCGACGTTGGCGGCGTTCGCCTGCAGGGCGCCAACTATGTCCGCCCGCCCACGCCGCCACCCGACATCGACATCCCCGCATGGCATGCGAGCGTGGAGCGCCTGAAGGCGCTCGACCTCCGCACGCTCGACCTCACGCACTTCGGCCGCTTCGACGATCCGACTCGCCACTTCGACGATCTGCTCTTTCGTCTCGACGACTGGACGCAATGGGTCGCGGAGCGTGTCGCCGAGGGTCGGTCACCGCACGCGATGGCGGCGGCGCTGCAGCTGCGCACCGACACGGAGGTCGCCGACGAGATCAAGACCCCTGCGATGGCGGCGGCCTACGAGCTCGCAACGCCAGCCCGCATGACCGTCGACGGACTGGCGCGTTACGTCAGGTCGCGCTCCGGTTGACCGGTCCTTACTCCTTGACCCTTACCTCTGACTCGGCATGCTCATCGACGCCGACGAGGGTAGCATGTGAACGGGGTTGTACCGCACTCCGATTGCCAGGCGGTACGTCGTCATGCTGAAGTCGTTCCCTCTCGTCGGCACCGACACGCCGGTCGTGCGGTATGGCGTCATGTTGCTCTGCATCGCGGACAATCCAGTCGTCAGCGCAAACGTGTTCGTGAGCGAATACTCCGCCCCGACACCCGCTACCGCTCCGAAGCCGCGACTGTAGCGCGACGTGCCGGCCAGCGGACTTGCCGGCCCAATGCCCAGGTCCACCGTTGACCCGAACACCTCGGACGCTCGTTCGTATCCGACGCGCACGTCGGCGAAGGGGCGCAGGCGTCGCCCCCAGTTCTGTTCCTGGAAGCGCAGGCCCAGCTCCGCCGTCTGCGCATTCGATGGCCCGCCGAGGTACGTCGACGTGAGGTCCATCGTCCATGAGACATAGCGCGTGAGTCGCCAGTCGAGTCGCGTGCCGCTGCCGAAGCTGGTCGCCGTCTGGTTGGGAGCGCCGGCCACGAGGCTTGGCGACACCGATCGGCTGATCAGCGGATACGCCTCGACGGAATAGCGCGAGCGCGTGTACCTGAGCGCGCGCACGATCTCCACCGTTTGTGGCCCGAGCGGTACGGCCTCGCCCGGCCTGCGACCGCCGCCGGGAATCGGCATGCGTACCTGCGCTTCGGACATGAACGGTACGAGGAGCGCGCAGGCAATGAGGAAACGGTAGCGCATCATATGCCCTCAGTGTGTTCGACTCTGTATACATAGCCCGGCCGCGTGCGGAAGTGCAAGCATCTCCTGCTGTTTTCCGCGCTACGCCGACTCCAGGTCCACGTGCTTCGTCTCTTTGACGAACAGCGTGCCGATCACGAGCGTGATGACCGCAATGACCACCGGATACCACAGCCCCGAGTAGATGTCGCCCGTGGCTGCCACGATCGCGAAGGCCGTCGTCGGAAGGAAACCGCCGAACCACCCGTTCCCGATGTGGTACGGCAATGACATCGAGGTGTAGCGGATACGAGTTGGGAACATCTCGACGAGCATGGCCGCGATCGGGCCATACACCATCGTCACGTAGATGACGAGGATCGTCAGCAGCAATAGCAGCATGGCGATGTTGACGCTCGCTGGATCCGCCTTTTTCGGATACTTCGCCGCGTCGAGCGCAGCACCGAGCTCCGCGTCGACGCGCTTCGAGTAGTCCGCCGCTTTGTCGGTCGGAGCGGACGCCGTTTGCACGGGCACTTGCCCCACCATGACGCCGCCGAATCCGGAGCCGCCATTGGGTTGATTTGCGTACGGCACACCGCGCCTCACCAACGCTGCCTTCGCCACGTCGCACGGCGACGTGAACTTTGACTTGCCGATGGGATCCCATTGCACGGAGCAATCGGACGGATCCGCAAGCACGAGCACCGGCGACGCCTTGGTTGCCGCCTCGAGCGCCGGGTTCCCGTAGTGCGTGATCGCCCGGAAAATCGGGAAGTACGTCAGCGCCGCGAGCAAGAGTCCGCCCATGATGATCGGCTTCCGGCCAATCCGATCGGACCACGAACCAAACACGAGAAAGAAGGGCGTTCCAAGCAACAACGAACCGGCGATGAGCAGGTTCGCCGTCTGCGTATCCACCTTCAGCGTTTGCGTCAGGAAGAACAGCGTGTAGAACTGTCCCGTATACCACACCACCGCCTGCCCTGCCGTCAGTCCGAACAGGGCCAGCAGCACGATGCGCAGGTTCGCCCAATTGCCGAACGACTCGGTCAGCGGCGCCTTTGACGTCTTGCCTTCGCGCTTCATCTGCTGGAACAGCGGCGACTCGTTCAGCTTGAGACGAATCCACACCGACACACCAAGCAGCACCAGCGACACGAGAAACGGGATACGCCAGCCCCACGACTCGAACGCTTCGTTGCCAAGCAGCGTCCGGCAGCCGAGGATGACGAGCAATGACAAGAACAGCCCCAGCGTTGCCGTCGTCTGAATCCACGACGTATACGCCCCGCGCTTGCCCATCGGCGCATGCTCGGCCACATACGTCGCAGCGCCGCCGTACTCGCCGCCCAGGGCGAGACCTTGCAGCAGGCGCATGAGGATGAGCAGCACCGGCGCGATGACGCCAATCTTTGCATAGCTGGGCAACAGGCCGACGATGCTCGTCGACATGCCCATGATCAGGATCGTGATCAGGAAGGTGTACTTCCGCCCCACGAGATCGCCGAGCCGGCCGAACACGAGTGCGCCGAAGGGACGGACGGCGAAGCCCGCCGCGAACGCCAGCAGCGCGAAGATGAACGCCGTCGTCGGATTGCTGACGCCGGAGAAGAACTGCTTGCTGATGATCGCCGCGAGCGAACCGTAGAGGTAGAAGTCGTACCACTCGAATACGGTGCCCAGCGACGACGCGAAGATCACACGTCGCACTTCGCCCGCCGAAAGGACGATGACGGGGCTCTGCGATCGTTCCATTGGTTCTCCAGGGTGGTTGACGAAGTCGCTTAGCCTACCCGTCGGAAACACCGCGTCAAGAGTTGCGACTTTGCGCCCCGGGTTGATTCCCGCTCGACCACAGGGCAGAATCCTCTGCTCAACGCCTTCCCAGCGAGCCGCACATGTCCGACGACATCGACGTCCTCCTACAGGAGCACCGGAAGTTCGAGCCGGACCCAGCCTTCCGTGCGGGCTCGAACATCTCCTCCCCCGAGATTTACGGGCGTGCGGCAGATCCGGAGGGCTATTGGGCCGAGCAAGCCGCGACGCTCGAGTGGATCACGCCGTGGACACAGGTCCTCGACTGGAAGCCGCCGCATGCCCAGTGGTTCGTCGGCGGCAAGCTCAACGCGTCCGTCAACTGCGTCGACCGCCACATCCGCACTGCGCGTCGCAACAAGGCTGCATTGATCTTCGAGGGCGAGCCCGGCGACAAGCGCACGCTGACGTATTGGGATCTTTACGTCGCCGTCAACCAGTTCGCGAACGTCCTCCGCTCGCTCGGCGTCAACAAGGGCGATCGCGTGGCGATCTATCTGCCGCTGATTCCCGAAGTCGTCATCGCGATGCTCGCGTGTGCACGCATCGGTGCAATCCACTCGGTGGTGTTCGCCGGCTTCTCGCCGGACTCGCTGCGCGACCGCATCAACGACTCGCAGTGCAAGGTGCTCGTCACCGCCGATGGCGGCTATCGACGCGGTTCGGTCGTGCCGCTCAAGCGCAACGCCGACAAGGCGCTCGAGGAGACGCCGTCCATCGAGCATGTCATCGTGGTGCAGCGCCGGGCCGGCGCCGTGAGCGGTGAAGCGGGCGCTGAGATGACGGACGGCAGAGACAAATGGTGGCACCGCCTCATGCGCAACTCGCCGATGTGGTGCGAACCCGAAGCGATGGACGCCGAAGATCCACTCTTCATCCTCTACACCTCTGGCACCACCGGCAAGCCGAAGGGAATCGTCCATACAACCGCCGGCTACATGGTCGGCGCGATGTCGTCCACCAACATGGTGTTCGACCTCCAGGAGTCCGACGTCTACTGGTGCACCGCCGACGTCGGCTGGGTCACGGGGCACACCTATCTCACCTATGGCCCGCTCGCCAACGGCGCGACGTGCGTGATGTTCGAGGGCGCACCGGACTGGCCCGAGAAGGATCGCTTCTGGGAGATCTGCGAACGCTACGGCGTCACGATCCTCTACACGGCGCCCACGGCGATTCGCGCGTTCATGAAGTGGGGCGACCACTGGCCCGCCAAGCACGACCTCTCGCGCCTTCGGCTCCTCGGTTCCGTCGGAGAGCCGATCAATCCCGAGGCGTGGATGTGGTATCGCGAGCACATCGGCGGCAATCGCTGTCCCGTCGTCGACACATGGTGGCAAACCGAGACCGGCTCGATCGTCATCTCGCCGTTGCCAGGCGTCACGACGACCGTGCCCGGCAGCGCCACGCAGGCGCTCCCCGGCTACACGGTGTCGCTGCTCGACGCGAACGCCAACGAGATCACGGTCGGCGGCGGGTTGCTCGCCATCATGCGTCCCTGGCCGTCGATGCTCCGCACCATCTGGGGCGACGACGCGCGCTACGTCGAGACGTATTTCTCCAAGTGGCCCGGCCGCCCCGACATCTACTTTCCCGGCGACGGCGCCAAGCGCGACGTCGACGGCAATTTCTGGATCCTCGGCCGAGTCGACGATGTGCTCAACGTCGCCGGACACCGCATCGGGACGATGGAGGTCGAGAGCGCGCTCGTGGAGCATCCGGCCGTGGCGGAGGCCGCGGTCGTCGGCAAGGCGCACGAGCTCAAGGGCCAGGCGATCGCGGCGTTCGTGACGTTGCGCGAGGGCTTCACGCAGTCGCCCGCGCTGCGCGACGAGTTGCGCGACTTCGTGGCTCAGAAAATCGGCGCCATCGCACGGCCGGACGACATCATGTTCAGCGCCGACCTGCCAAAGACGCGGTCGGGGAAGATCATGCGGCGACTCTTGCGTGACATCGCCGAAGGCCGTGCACTCGGCGACACGACGACGTTGGCGGATCCGAACGTCGTGAACTCGCTGAAGGAGATGTACGAGTCGCAGGAATGATGACGGTCAACCACTTCGATGGACTGAGATGATCAACGTACGGCTCGCGTTTCTCTGCACGCTCGCGCTCATGCTGGTCGCCGCGTGTCACAACAGCGCCCCGGTCAACGACGGCCGACTCCGCGCGGAAGCGTATCTCCTCGACACGCTGGGCCGCGAAGTCGGCATCGTGCGGCTCGTCGAAACACCGGGCACGCCGGGCGTCGAAGTGTCGATCAAGGTCGACGGCGGCACGACCACCGGCCAGCACGGTATACACTTCCACAGCGTGGGCGTCTGCAACCCGGCCGGCGCGTTCGCCTCTGCGGGAGGTCACTTCGATCCCGCCGGGAAGAAGCACGGCCTGTTCAACCCGGATGGTCCGCACGCCGGCGACTTCGAGGCGCTGACGCTCGATTCCTTCCGCAAGGGAACGTTCGTCGCGGGGGACGCGAGGATCTCGTTATCGCCTGGACCCAACTCGCTCTTCGATGCCGATGGCAGCTCGGTCGTGCTCCATGCCCTTCCGGACGATCAGCGGACAGACCCCAGCGGGAACAGCGGCGCGCGCGTCGCATGTGGAGTGCTCGTACGGAAGTAACGCAGTCCCGACACGACTTGACGGGATTAACAACGGACGATAGCCTATGGGTTAATCCGACTAAATAAGTCGGAATTACTTCCTCGATAGGGATCGTCCATGTTCTTCCGCCGACGCGCGCTCGTTGCCGCCGTCTATCTCGTTGCAGCACAATCAGTTGCTGCACAGCAAACCACTCCGGCACCGAAGGACAGCAGCGTCGCTGACAGCAGCGCCAAGCGGCTGAAGGAGTTGCGCGTCGTGGGTGAGCGAACGGCGAAAAAGGGCTACTCGGTGCCCTCCTCGCGTACCGCGACCAAGACGGACACCAAGCTGCGCGACACGCCGCAGTCTGTCTCGGTCGTGACGAGCGCCCTCATCGCCGACAAGGCGATGCAGAACATGAGCGATGTGGTGCAGTACCTCCCCGGCATCACCATGGCGACGGGCGAGTCCCACCACGATGCCCCGGTCATACGCGGCAACAGCTCCACCGCCGACTTCTTCGTGAACGGCGTGCGCGACGACGCGCAATTCGTCCGCGACCTCTACAACGTCGAGCGCGTCGAGGCCATCAAGGGCTCCAACGCGATGATCTTCGGTCGCGGTGGCGCCGGTGGCGTCATCAACCGCGTGCTCAAGGACGCTGGCTTTTCGCCCGTTCGGAAGCTGACACTCGAGGGCGGCTCGTTCGATCACAAGCGCTCGATGCTCGACCTGGGCAGTCCACTCGGCGACCACGCGGCGGTGCGCTTCAACGGCATGTACGAGAAGTCCGGTGGCTTTCGCGAGAACGCCATGCTGCATCGCTTTGGCGTGAATCCGAGTGCGACGCTCATTCCGGACAGCAAGACCGTCGTGCGCGTCGACTACGAACACTTCGACGACACGCGCAATGTCGATCGCGGCATCCCGTCGTTCCGCGGCGCTCCTGCCCCGGGTTCGCCGGAGCGCTTCTTCGGCGATCCCGGCACGAGCCACGCCTTCGCGCACGTCGACGGCGCGCGCCTCGTCGCCGAGCGGTCGATGCCCTTCGGTCTGTCGCTGCGGAACACGACGTCGTTCGGCAACTACAACAAGTTCTACCAGAACGTCTTCGCTGGTACGGCGGTCAACGCCACCGGCACCTCGCTCAATCTCACCGGCTACAACAATCGGATTGCGCGCAACAACCTGATCAACCAGACGGATCTCACCGGCACGATTGCCACGGGATCCGTGCAGCACACGCTGCTCGCCGGCGCAGAGTTCTCGCGTCAGCGCACGGCGAACTATCGCGCCACGGCCTACTTCGACGGCGGCAACGCGACGTCGCTCTCCGTGCCCTTCGCCGATCCGTCACTCGCGACGACCGTCGCCTTCCGCCAGTCTGCCACCGATGCCGACAACAGCTCGCATGCGGATGTCGGCGCCGTGTACGTCCAGGATCAGGTCGCACTCACGAGCATGTTGCAGGCGGTCGCCGGCGTGCGTGTCGAGCGATTCGCGCAATACTTCCACAACAACCGCACGAACCTCGATCTCCAGCGCGACGACCACCTCGTCTCGCCGCGCTTCGGCCTGATCTTCAAGCCGATCGAGCCGCTGTCCATTTATGGTACGTCGAGCGTCGCGTACCTGCCAAGCTCCGGTGATCAGTTTTCGTCGCTCACGGTGACGACACAGACGCTCGAGCCCGAGCAGTTCCGCAACAACGAGATCGGCGCCAAGTGGGATCCGAGCGATCGCCTCGCGCTGAACGTCGCTGCGTATCGTCTCGATCGCACGAACAGCCAGGCGCCGGACCCCAACACGCCGGGCAAGATCGTGCAGACCGGTGCGCGTCGCACGACGGGCTACGAGTTCGGCACCTCTGGTCGCGTCTCCGACGCATGGTCGATGACCGCTGGCTACGCAGTGCAGCGCGCGATCATCACCGAGGCCACCACGGCAGCGCCAGTTGGCGCGACGGTGCAGCTCGTCCCGCACCACACGCTCTCCCTCTGGAACCGCTACGACTTCTCGTCGTCACTCGGCGCCGGACTCGGGCTCGTGCATCAGGCGAACATGTACGCCGCAATCGACAACAGCGTCGTGCTCCCGTCGTACACGCGACTCGACGGTGGCCTGTTCTTCGGCCTGACGCACGACGTTCGTGCGCAGCTCAACGTCGAGAACATCACCAACCGTCTCTACTACCCGACGTCGCAGGGCAATAACAACATAATGCCGGGTGCGCCGCGTTCGCTGAAGTTGTCGTTGAGCGCTGGGATCTAATCAACCAAAGCGAGGAGCAGCAACAACCTGACTTGAATCAAGTGAATTGAAAAAGGATTGGACCTCTGCGCAGGTATGGATGCCGCGCGCCAAGCACGAGTCACGCTTGTGGTCGCGATGCTGACGAGGGCGCACCGCGTCCGTGTCTGCCACGGAGAAATTCCAGACAATTCACATGATTCAAGTCACGGAAGTCGCCGCAATGATGCCCGCCGTTACGCCGCAGCCGCCTCTGTCCGCTGCGCATGAATGTCTGAAACGGCCCGCTCGCGCGCCGTTTCGTCGAACGCGTTCTCACTCCGCGCAATCACGAGCGTCGCCGCACCGTTGCCAATGAGGTTCGTGATGGCGCGCGCCTCGCTCATGAAGCGGTCCACGCCGAGGAGAATCGCCACTCCCTCGATGGGCACCACGCGCATCGCGCCCAGTGTGCTCGCGAGTACGATGAATCCCGAGCCCGTCACTCCCGCCGCGCCCTTCGACGTCAGCATCAGCACGCCGAGCACGCCGAGCTGCTGCCCGATCGAGAGGTCGACCTTGAAGGCCTGTGCGATGAAGATCACCGCCATCGACAGATAGATCGACGTGCCGTCGAGGTTGAACGAATACCCCGCGGGAATCACCAGCCCCACGACGGAGCGCGAGCAGCCGTAGCGCTCCATCTTCTCGAGCATGCGCGGCAGCGCCGCTTCGCTCGACGACGTTCCCAGCACGAGGACGATCTCTTCGCGGATGAACTTGAGGTACTCCCACAACGAGAAACCGAAATAGCGGAGAATGAGGTTCAGCACGATGAAGATGAACACGGCCATCGTGAGATACACGTCCAGCATCAGTCGCCCGAGCGGCACCAGGCTCTTCACGCCGAACGTGCCGACCGTGTACGCCATCGCTCCGAACGCGCCGATCGGTGCCACCTTCATCACGATGGCCACGATGCGGAAGAACACCAACGACAGCCGATCGAGGAATTCGGTGATCGGACGCCCGGTCTCGCCCGTGAACGCGAGCGCCACACCAAACAGGACAGCGAAAAACACGACCTGCAACACTTCGCCGTTCGCGAACGCTCCAATGGCGCTCGACGGTACGATGTGCATCGCGAAATCCACGAATGTCAGCGACTTCCCCGCTTCGGTGAACTTCGAGATGTCCCCCTTCGCGAGCACGCTGACGTCGAGTCCTGCCCCCGGCTTCGTGATGTTCACCACGAGCAGCCCGATCGCCAGCGCGAACGTGGTCACGATCTCGAAGTAGAGCAGCGCCTTGCCCCCCACGCGCCCGACCTTCTTCAGGTCGCTCATGTTGGCGATTCCGAGCACGATCGTGAGAAAGATCACCGGCGTGATGATCATCTTCACGAGGTTCACGAAGGTGTCCCCCAACGGCTTCATCGCCTTGGCCGTTCCGGGCGAGAACAGCCCGAGCAGCACGCCGAGGGTGATGGCGAACAGGACCTGGAAGGTCAGATTGTGGAGAAGACGACGCATTGAGGAGGCAGGTGGGGAGCAGGCACAAAGGTCGGTCTGGTATATTCCCTGCGCTAGCAGCCCCCGACCAGAAACTGGATACCATCATGTGGAGCTTTCTGAAGCGGCTGTTCCCTGAAAACATCTTCTCGCGCAAGATCGATCCGGGCGCGGAGCGCCGCCTTCGCCTCGCCGAGGCACGCGCCGAGGAGTCGATCATCCGCACGCATGTCGACAACGCGCTGATGTTCGTCGACACGCTGGCCGAAGATCTCACCTTCGATCGCGCCATCGACTCCTACGTCCGCCAGATGTCGATCCCCGAGCCACTCGCCAGCACCGTCGCGACGCGCACGCTGGTCGTCCTCGGTCAGGACCTCGTGCCCTATCGCCGCCGCTCGCGCGAGGACAGCGGCGCACCGGCAGCTCCCGACGACTCCCGCCCGCCACTTCGCCTTGGCGAAGCCGCCGAGGCCAAGCGCGGCGTCAGGCGCGCGTAGAGCTCTCGCCGCGTAGCTCCTGCGCGACCTCATCGACCCACCGCTCGACGTCGCGCAGGTCCAGCCAGCAGGTCACGAACAGGATCGTGGCCAGGATCGCCGAGATCACGCACCACTGGCAGATCGCGTCGATCACGAACAGCTCCAGATAGGTCAGCCAGAGCGAGAACAGCAGCCCCACTCCGGTCATCGCCACAAGGAGCTGTGACACGCTGCGACGCTCGGCGAGCGCCGGCATCAGCCCCGCGAGCGACACGGCCACCACGCCGACGTAGTACATCACGCCCCATGCGGCCACAGGAAAACCCAGAAACGTGGCCCATTTCGACGTCTGCACCTTCTCACACGAGCCGACGGCGCAGGCCAGCGTCCCGATGTAGCCCAGCTTGTACAGCATCAAGTACAGCGCGACGAACACTCCGGCGAGCGCGATGAGCGCCGCCAGCATGCGCTTGTTCACTGCCCTTTCGTGGCCGGAGTGAGGGGCGCAGAGCGCTTGATGTCGGTCGGCGGCATCTTCGTCGTATCACCCGGGACCGCAACGGCCGGATGCTTCGCCAGCTCGGCGTCGACGAGCTTCTTGAAGGTGTCGAAGGGAATGGCGCCGGGGACCAACTGGTCACCGATGATGAACGTCGGCGTCTGTCCGACCTGACGGCGCTCCCCCTCCTGCAGGTTCGCCTGGATGTTCGCGCGGAACTTCTCCGCGTCCATGCACGAGTTGTACTTCGACATGTCCAGCCCGAGACTCTTCGCCAGATCGCCCAGCGGGCCGCGCGGTCGGCCCGTGGCCTCGCCATTCCACTTGTCCTGATTCTGGAAGATCAGGTCGTGCATCTCCCAGAATTTGCCTTGCTCGTTGGCGCACGAGGCCGCGAATGAGGCGTCCCAGGTGTTCTTGTGCATGGAAAGCGGGAAGTCCATGAAGCGCACCCGCACTTGGCCGGTGTTCACGAGGCGAGCGCGGATGTCCGGCTCCGTCAGCGTGGCGAACTGGCCACAACTGGGGCACTCGAAGTCGGCGAACTCGATGACCTCGACAGGAGCAGTCGGGCTGCCCATGAGGTAGCCTTCGGCCTTCAGCGCCGGCAGCGTGGGGTCGATCTTGGTCGACGTCGTCTTGGGCCGCGTGGCCACGTAGCTGAGCGCGCCGATACCGATGATGGCCACTGCACCGAGGGCCATGTAGAACCCCTTGGGTGGCCCTCCGCGCTTGGCAGCCGCAACAGCACTCGGGCGCTTCCCCGTCGTTCTCCGCCCTCCCTCCGACTTCTTGGCCATGTTCTCCTCGGTTCTGTTTCGGTGCTCGGGGCGAAAGCTAGAGTGGTGGAGGCCTTCTGCAAACACTGGATCGACACCGCGGCGCCGTGCTTGCATTGCAATTCTTGACTTGACCAGTACGCTTCGGGCGAGCTACCTCGTTCGTTGCGTGACTCATAGAGGAGGGGTTCCATCGACGCTGATCTGTTGCGCATTCCCGTCGGGCCGGGCTCGATGCACGTCGAGCGCTACGGCCACGGCGGCGCACCCGTCGTTTTACTGCACGGCTTTGGGACGTCCAGCTTCGTCTGGCGGAACGTGGCCCCCGAGATCGCCCTCGCGAACCGCACGGCGTTCGCCATCGATCTCTTTGGCTACGGGGAATCCGATCGTCCCTTCGACGCGGACTTCGGCATCGCCTCGCAGGCGGAGCTCGTCGACCGGGCATTGACCGCCCTGCGGCTTCCGAAGGCCACGGTCGTCGGGCTGGACCTGGGCGGCGCTGTCGCTCTGCGCCTGGCGGCGGGCCGGCCGGAGCGCGTCGAGCGGCTGTTCCTCGTGAATCCCATCGCACTGGACGAAATCCCGGCGGAGGACATCACCACGCTTCAACGCAACACCGCCCGCTTCGCTTTCCGGGTCAGCCGCGGCATCCTTGGCGTCGCCCCGATTCTGGGCGATCTATTGCGCCGCAGCGTCGCGGATGAGGTCCATATGCCCGATAAGCTCGTGGCGCGCTATCTGGCGCCCTACGTCGGCGAAGAGGGGCTGAGTCACCTTCTCCTCCTCGCCCGGTCCGTCGAAAACGAGGATATGGACGACGTCGAGCTCGGATCCCTCCCGCAGCCCGTGCAGATCGTGTGGGGGGACCAGGACCCTTGGGTAACCCCCAAGTTCGCCGATCGCCTCGCCGATACCATTCCGGGGAGCCGTCTGGTTCACCTTCCGGGGGTCGGACGCCTGATTCCCGAGGAGGCACCCGACACACTCGTTTCCCTGCTCCTGGAATTCATCGGAGCGGCCGCGCTGCAGAGTTGATTGGCCAAGGTCCAACTGGGAAAACGGTCCTCGAGTGGTTATATTCTTCATTCTATGCTGTCCTTCAACCTTTAGTCTGGATTCATGGCAAAACCGCAGAGAAATACAGGAGCACGCCGGTACGCAGGTCCCGTGGAGCCTTCGCCATTCGAGCAGGCACGCGATGAGCTGTTCCAGCACATCATGCGTTGTGGAGTCGTCGGTGCTGATGCTGAGCACGTCGAAGAGTGGTTCGCCGAGACGATCAAGTACATGACTGATCGGTTCCCCGAGCTGAGCGAGCAGCAGATTACAGAGCTGAAGACGCTGGGCCTTCGATTCGCACAGCCGCCCAAGTCTCGTACTGAGACGGACGCCGCATCCGCAGCTTGATTCGCTTCTGCAGCAGATGAAACGGACGCGCCCCCGGGTTTCTGGGGGCGTTTGCGTTTCTACCGGTTGCGCACGACTCCCCACCGCAGCGCGCCACCGAACCGAATGCCGCCGCCCAGCCCCAGCTGGAGCGCTGGCGTCAGCCCGCTCGCGCTTGGTGGGCCCTCGAGATCGATGACGGTCAGCAGATATGGCCGAACGTGGTCGTTACGCCGAGCGCGAAAGCTGACGCCGCCGCCCGCCGACACGCCCCACCGCTGCTGTCGGAACGGGTCAAACAGGAAGCGGGCAACCAGGTCCAGCCGCCCGCTTGCATTCGACGCGACGGCGCCAGCCGCTGCAGTGACTCCGATTCGCGTGTAGTAACCCATCGGAATCTGGACGCCACCGCCCGCTTCGGCGCCAAAGTGGTCGTTGAGACGGACGACGTCAGCGCGCAGCTCAGGCGTCACGCGCAGCGTGAGCTCCGCCTGCCCGTGCGCAACGCGCGACACCGCGAGCGTGAGCAGCACGCCCGCACTCCAGAGGCGAAGCGCGAGTGGCCTCACGTGGCGCGAGCGCGCCACAGCGCGAGGGTATAGTCGGCGATCGAGAGGACCGAAGCGGTTGCGACGCCGGCGAGCAGCACTGGGACCGCTGCGGGTGCGATGAGAACCGCGGCGAGCGTGGCCAGCTGCAACACCGTGACGACCTTGCCGAGCACGCGTGCCTTGAATTCGACCGGGCGTAGCCACGGAATGCATCGCGCCACGAGAAACCCGACCGCGGTGGCGAGGTCGCGCATGATGAAGATGAAGTACTCGGTCGTCGAGAGCGCGCCCGTAAAGAGGAAAGTGCCCACGACCGTGAGCACGAACACGCGATCGGCAAACGGATCGAGCATCGCACCCCAGCGCGAGGTCGCGTGCACTCGGCGCGCCAGCCACCCGTCGAGAAAGTCGGTCACCGCAGCCGCACCGATGAGCCCTACGCGTGCTTCCGGCGCCGCCGACGCCACGAATCCCGCCGCGAGAACGAGTCTCGAGCACGAGAGAAGATTCGGCAGTCGGTCCAGCGTACGGCGCATCAGGCTCATTCGCGTATGATAATTGGGCGCTTGCCCGTGCGCTTCGCGTCCCGTAAGCTTTCGCCACCCAACGCGCCCTGTCTGTTTCCTGCGGAGCCGCATGACCGACAAATGCACGCTGCTCAAGAACGTCGTGATCTTCAAGGACCTCGACGACAATGAGATCGCGGAGATCGCCGAGGTCTGCCGTGAAGAGAAGTTCGTCAGCGGGGAGTACATTTTCCGTGAAGGAGAGCACGGCAACCGGCTCTACCTCATCGTCGAAGGAGACGTCCGCATCAGCCGCGACGTTCCCGGCAGCGGGGAGGAAGCGCTGGCGATCCTCAAGCCCGGCGCGCTGTTCGGCGAGATGGCGGTGTTCGACCGTAGTGAGCGCTCCACACATGCCATCTCCAACGGCGGCACCACGGTGCTCACCATCACGCGGCCCGACTTCGAGATGCTGCTCGACTTCAATCGCGAGATGGCGTACAAGGTGCTGTGGTCGGTCACCCGCGTGCTCTCGGGACGTCTTCGCAACACCAACGACTCGCTTCGCTCGTTCCTCGCCATGTCGATGTTCTGATCGTCGCGGGGCTGCTCCACTCAACGCCTTTCGACGATGCGCAAGAATCTCCTGTTGATCGCCGTCATCGCGACGGCCGCCTGCACCACCCGCACGATCTCGACGTCGACGGAGATCCTGCCGTCCGCATCGGGCCTCGCTGTCATCCCCGCGGGATCCGGCTGGCTCGGCGATCCGCGGATCGGCCTCGGCCGCGATGCGGCGCTCGACGCAGCGCTGGCCGACGTGTCGCCGGCACGCATTCGGACGACTGACTCGGCGCTCGTCTCGTTCGGCACGCGCAACACGTTCTCCGACACGATGTCGAGCACCCGTGGCATCGGCGCCGCGCGGCGCTGGCTCTTTGCCCAGCTTCAGCAGGCGAGCCGCGATTGTGGCGGATGCCTCCGCGTCGAGTACGACGCCGCCGTCATCAAGGTCGCACGTCATCCGCAGGGTGCGTCGGCGAACATCGTGAACGTGCTTGGCATCCTGCCCGGCCGCGACACGAACCGCGTCATCGTGATGGGCGGCCACTACGATTCGTGCGTCTGCAACGTGCCGCCCAACGGCGGCGTCGACTCCACGAGCACCGCACCCGGTGCCGACGATGACGGTTCAGGTACCTCCGCGGTGGTCGAGCTCGCCCGTGTCATCTCGAAGCGGTACCCGAAAGGCTTCGACGCCACGGTCATCTTCGTCCTCCACGCCGCTGAGGAACAGGGGCTTCTCGGTGCGACGCATCTGGCGCAACGGCTCAAGGGGGAGGGAAAGCAGGTCGTCGCCGGAATGACCGACGACATCGTGGGCAACGTGGTCGCCGAGGATGGAACGGTCGATTCGACGAGCGTTCGCGTGTATGCGGCAGATCCGGACAGCTCGACCAGTCGCGAGCTCGGCCGCTACGTGTGGGGGCTCGGGACGCTGTACCTGCCCGGCTTCGAGGTCGTGCCGGTGTTCCGGCAAGACCGGATCGGCCGCGGCGGCGACCATACGCCGTACCTCCAGGCGGGCTGGCCCGGTCTTCGCTTTACGGAGCGGCTGGAGAACTACAAGCGCCAGCATCTCCCTACCGACGACCTGGAACACGTGAACTTCGGATACATCGCCCAGGTGGCACGCCTCAACGCGGTCACCGTTGTGTCGCTTGCCTCCGCGCCGGCCCTGCCGGACACCGTCCTTGCGCGTCGCGAGAATGCGTCGTCCGGCGGTCAGGCCTGGTCGCTGCGGTGGACTCCGGTCGCGGGCGCGACGCGATATGAGATCCTCGTGCGTCGCACCACGTCGCCGACGTGGGATCGCGTCATTCCTGTGACGGGCGGACTCACGCAGCAGCTCGACTTCCAGCTCGACGACGGATGGGCCGCCGTGCGCGCGGTGGGTGCGAATGGGCATCGTTCGCTCGCACGCGTCGCTGGCCCCGCGCCGCGACCTGCCGCCGCGACCCCCGCTCGGCCATAGTCACGTGACCGAGTCGGACAACCATCATCTCGTCTACGCGAGTGCCGATCTCGCCGGAGTCGGCACGGGTGCGCTCCGCGATGCCGCGTTGCTCAGTGGCCTGCTCATCGCTGCCGCTGGTGCAGCTGGATTGAGCGCCGTCGGCGCGCCGCTCGTGCGGACGGCGCCGTCAGGTGGCGTATCGGCGGTGCTGCTGCTCGACCCCTGCCACGTGAGCATTCATTCGTTGCCTGAGCGCGGCCTCGCGCTCGTCGACGTCTTTGCACGAGACGAATCCGGTGCCGCCAAGGCGCTCGATGTGTTCGTGCGCCGCCTCGCACCCACGGGCGTCACCAACGACACGCGGAAGCGCGGTTGATGCAAGCGTTCTTCCCGATGTTGCTCCTCGCACTCGTCGCCATCATCCTCGGCTGGGATGTCGTGCTGACGGGCCGCATCGCGCAGGTGCGCACGCTGCCGCGGCCATTCGTCTTCCTGTCGGCGCTTGCCGGCTTCCTGTTGTTGCCGGCGCTGGTGATTCATCTCGCCACGACGAACGCGATCACCGGACGGTCCGTCCTCGCTGTCGATTGGCTCTGGCCGGTGACCGTCGTCCTCTTCGCCCTGCAAGCGCTGTATGCCGCGACGCGACGCCTCGTGAATCCGTTTCTCGGCTTCTTCATCTCGACGTACGACGTGATCATCGCCGTCGATGCGGTGCTTCGCTTCGTCGCGTCGCGCGGCACACCGCTGCCGAACGTCGCGCTGATCTTCCTGACAGCGACGAGTGGCGCGTTCGCATGGCTCAACCAGTCGTCGACGATCATCTCGTCGCCGATGTTCCTGTTCGTGCCGATCACCGCGCCGGCGTTTCCGGCCCTGCGTCCATTCGCGGCGAGTTTCCGCTTCTTCCTTGCGCTGGTCGCGTTCGCGTGGATCGCCGTCATCTTCTCGCAGGTGCCGCCCGCCATCGAAGCGGTGAAGTCGTACGCGATTCACGATTCGCAGGAAGAGAAGCTGCAGGAGCGTCCCGCGAGTGACTTCGACATCGGACTCAAGCTCTTTCCCGATCTCGACGCCGGTCCTCCGCCCACCGCAATCAAGAACGACCTGGCGCTGGCCGATTCGCTTGGCGTCACGGTCGTCAGCGTGACGGTGATTCCCGAGCGCATGGACAAGGCGGCGCTCGACTCCATCGCCCACACGCTCGAGAGCCTCCGTAGCGACAGCACGATGCTCATCGTGACGCTGGGCTACGAGACCGACCTGTTGCCGTTGCCCGGCGGCAACTTCAGCGAGACGAAGCGCATCGCGGCCATCGAGCCGATCGTGCGCATCCTTCGTCCCGATATCCTGTTGCCTGCGCTCGACCCGTACGATGCCGGAACGCGCGCCGCTGGACTGCGCACGCCACAGTACTGGGAGGGATATCTCACACGCGCCGCGGCCGAAGCGAAGCGCGCGAGGCCGCGTACGCGCATCGGCGTCGCCGCGTCGGCATTCGATCGGCGCGACAGCACGCTGTACGCATGGGCAGCAGCGCCTGGCTCGCCGATCGACGTGCCCGGCTTCACGCTCTACCCATCGGCCTCAGGCGCGAAGACGCTCGATGCAGCGCGCGGCGCGGCCGACCGATGGATGCGCGAGTCGCGCTCGACGAAGGATCACTGGATCTACGCGGCGGGTGGATTTCCCAACGCGCACGGCGAGTTGAGCCAGGAGCGCGCGGTGTGGGCTGCACTCGCGTGGGCGACGAGTCGTCCGGCGATCAAGGGACTCATTGTCGCCGAGGCCGGCGACTATGGAACGATCCGCGGCATTCGTGCGGCGGACGGCCACCTGCGACAGGTAGCGTTCGCCATCATGCGCGCCATGAAGGGACTGAAGGAAACGGCCGCACCCGACTCAACACCAGCCGCACTCAAGAGTCCACAGCGGGTTGGCGGATAGAGCACTACCAACAGCGTGCTCCAACGGCGTCCTCCAACGGCGTCCTCCAACGGCGTACTCCAACGGCGTCCTCTAAGGGCGTCTCCAAAGGCGTGTCATCGGCGAAGTAAAATTGCACAGAAGCAGCGATTGAAATTGTACATGGGTTAATCCCGATCCGTGGCGGGGTGTACATGCTCCGTCCGTGGATCCCTGACCATGTTGCGTCTCCCCGCAGGGTGGAGGCGCCTGTGTATGGATGGGAGCGACTCGTGTTACTCAGACACTTGCTGGACGAAGGATTGAAGAAGACGGATATCGCCGCACGGCTGGGCGTCAGCCGCGGGCTGATCTATCACTGGCTTCGGACCGGGCAGCTCGACCGCGAGCTCGACGAGGTACCGGCGCGCCGCGAGCGAGTGACCGCACCCTCGAAGCTGGCTCCGTATGAAGCGATCATCGACGCCCGCTTGGCGACGTATCCGGAGTTGAGTGCGGTGCGGCTGTTTGCCGAGGTCCAGGCGGCGGGCTACGCCGGCGGCATGAGCCAGCTGCAAGCGTATGTGCGAGGCGTGCGTCCGCGTCCGCCGATGGAGCCAGTAGTGCGATTCGAGACTGCACCAGGCCACCAAGCGCAAGTCGATTTTGCCGAGTTCCGGTTTCCGTGGGGGAAGCGCTCCGCGCTGCTGGTCGTGTTGGGCTATTCGCGCGTGCTCTGGGTGCAGTTCTATCCGCGCCAGACGATGACCACCGTGATGCGTGGCCTGGAGAGCGCGTTCGCGTACATCGGTGGTGTGCCGCGCGAGCTCCTCTTCGACCAGCTCAAGGCGGTGATCCAGGACGACGACCGTCCGAGCGGCGGCAAGGTGTTGGAGAATCCCGAGTTTCTTCGCTTCGCGGCGCACTGGGGCTTCAAGATCCGGGCGTGCCGCCCGTACCGTGCCAAGACGAAAGGCAAGGTCGAGCGCCCGGTGCATTAC
>JBDSML010000001.1:0-8559 GCA_039915865.1 Gemmatimonadaceae bacterium
CGTCGGACGATCGTGTGGACGCTCCCCTCCGTCCGTTCGATGACATCGAGCGTCCGCCACTCGGGCCGCATGAGCGGCTGATAGATGCGCATCAGTGCGTGCGACAGGAACTCGCCGAAGTTCTCCAGCATGAGCTGCAACGGCACTTCCACGTACTGCGCGGCGCCGACCAGGAGATCCACCACCTCGCCGTCTGGATAGGTCGCGTCGATGGACGGGCGTTCGGGAATCTCGTTGCCGACCTTTGCCCGCGTCTGGGACCAGGCATCGCGGCCATGGTTCTTGAGGAGGAACTGGCGGAATTGGTTGACGATGAGACCGTGCATCTGGCAAGCCGTGGGTCTGGGTCGGGAGCTGGGACGGAGGCCCGTGCAAGCGTTCCCGCCTCGCGGCGAAGGTGCATGGTATCGAGCAGGGAGCAAGGGGATGCACACTCTGCGCCGACGCGCACCGGCTAGCCCTGGGAATGCAGTGCGTCGGCTCTGCACGGCTCTCGCGGGAGGTGTGCCATCACCGTGTTGCCTACGGCATCCACCAAACGCATTCTCTCACAGCAGCCGTGCTAGTCGTTGACGAGCGGTTTACGGACGCGCTTGTTGGCACACGTCACGAGGATGTCTGCGAACGGTGTGGCTCCCACTCGCCATCTTCGCACATCCAACTCCGATGTAGGAGATTCGATGAACTGGTATTCTGCGTCGGCTGGAGTTTGTCGCCTTCATCGTCGGACTTGTGCACTCCATCCTCGGATATCGCTTTATTGGTCGTGGCGGCCATGACGGTGGGCTCGCTCCTTGTTCTGATCGGCACAAGAGTTTCGAGTTTCGGTGCCGATAGCCGGCGCGTCGAGGTTGGGATCTTGGGCACGGCCGGCGCGGATTTCCTGCGCGCCATCACGCGTGCCCGCCTTGTGGTTGAGCTCGACCCTGCCTGATCTCTTCCGACACGCTGCGTGTGGCGACAACGTTGCCAGGCGCAGCCAGCTGCGACCGAGTTGGCGCGCGTTTCGACCGACCTTCGCCTTTTCACCGAGGTTCTCGTGCGACTCTCCACCGCGATGTCACCGTTCCGCCGAGCGCGCACTGCCGGCGACCTCCGCCGCCGATTCATCGTGCTTGCTTGCCTTACGGCGCTGCAGCTTGGCGCGACCGCCGCGCTGAACGCCCAGGTCACGGCCATTCGGGCCGGCCGACTCGTCGATCCGGACGCGGGGACGGTGTCGACGAACCAGGTCATCCTCGTCGAGAACGGGAAGTTCACCGCAGTCGGGGGCAACGTGGCCATTCCGGCCGGTGCGCAGGTCATCGATCTGTCGGCGCTCACCGTGGTGCCGGGCCTTGTCGACGCGCACAACCACCTGGCGCTCACGTACAAGGAGATGCCGGAGCGCAACAGCTACTACATCACGTCGATCCTCGAATCGACGCCGCTGCGTGCGATCCAGGCGGTGTCGAACGGCATCCAGATGCTGTCGTCGGGGTTCACGATCGTCCGCGACATGGGCAATAATGCGAACTACGCAGACGTGGCGTTGCGTCAGGCGATCGAGCAGGGATGGGTGCCCGGGCCGACGATCATTCCGTCGGGGCTGATCATCGGCGGCATGGGCGGCCAATTCTCGCCGACACCGGAAATGGCGCTCGACAGGAAGGTGGTCTACCCGGAGTATCTCGAGGCCGACACGCCGGATGAAATCGTGAAGGCCGTGCGGCAGAACGCACTCTTCGGCGCGCGGGTCATCAAGATCTGCGTGGACTGCAAGCCGTGGGGCTACACGACCGATGAGATCCGCCTGGTGATTCGCGAGGCGGCGAAGGCGGGCCTCAAGGTGGAAGGCCACGTGCAGACGGTCGATGGCGGGAAGCGCGCTGTCGAGGCGGGGATCTGGTCGATCGCCCACGACCGTGGCATGACGGACGAGTTGCACAAGGAGATGGCGCGCAAAGGCGTGTGGCGGGCCGGAACGGAGACGCCACTCTCGCTCACGGGGCACACCACCCAGGAACGATACGACTTCACGGTGGCCTCGCTTCGGAACGCGTGGGAGAACAAGGCCCCGCTCACGTTCTCGACGGACGCGGACTATTACGTGCCTGGCAAGACGCGCGGCGAGGTCGCGATCCAGTTCCTCGACACCTGGAAGGCGGCGCGCATTCCGAACGTCGACATCCTCCGCGCGATGACGGCCAACGGCTACAAGGTCAGCGAGACGGAGAAGGTCCGCGGTCCGATCAAGCCGGGCATGTTCGCCGATCTCATCGCGGTGGCCGGCAATCCATTAGAGCAGATCGATGCCCTGCGCGACGTGCGATTCGTGATGAAGAACGGCATGGTGTTCAAGAAGGACGGCGTGATGATGCCCGCCGCGTTCTTCCGCGGCGGGCCGGTGAACGGAGCGAACCTACGCTGACCGTCTTCTTCTCGAGGGTGCGGACACTTTTTTTTCCATCAGCTCTGCGGACAGTGAGAGCTTCGTGCCAGGCAAGGCATCGTTCATGGTCAACTACCGCGTCGATGACCTTCGTGCGGTGGGCAACGTGCGCAAGGACGAGGGTTGCGAAGTCCTCGACAGGATCGACGAATCCGAATATGGAAAGTTCGCCTGGGTCATCGATCCCGAGGGCAACAAGATCGAATTGTGGCAACCGCCTTCCGGCCAGTGAATATGTGGCGAGTTGCGCTGATTGCTCTGATGTGCCTGCCCACCGTGATTCGTGCACAGCAGCCGACGGGCACGGTCGCGACGCAGCCGAATGCTGTCGCCGGAACTTTTCTGTCGTTCGGGCGGCCCTACGACGGTTGGCTTGTGCTCGCCCTGGATTCCATTCCGGCGAGTCAATATGGATTCCGTCCCACGCCCATCCAACAGAGCATCGGCTTCATCGCCCAGCACCTTGAGACGGCCAACTATGGACTCTGTACCATATTCGGCGCGGACACACATGGCCTGTCTGCGAAGGATTCATTGGCAGACACGATCAAGGCACGCTGGCCCAAAGACACGCTGATTGCACGCGTGCGAGCATCCCTGCTCTTCTGCGCGCGGCGATCGAAAAGCTCTCCGACGCACAACTGGCCGACGAGTTCACCGTGGACACGCCGAGCGGCCCGCAAACTGTCCTGCGGGCTCGCTACCTGATGCTACTCATCACCGATCTCGCCGAGCACTATAGCCAACTGTCCAGCTACATGCGGATACTGGGCCTGGTGCCGCCGTCGGCCCTTCCGCACCCGCAGGAGTAATCGCCGCACATCGTCACAATCCACAACGTCACCGTGTCGAGCTGGGCATGCTCGGCAATATGGGTCTGCTTTGCGGCAACTGACGTTCCTCGCGGCAGCGCAGCGACGCGAGGATGGCACGCTGCGTCTGCGTGATGGCGAATCCGTCAGAGGAACGCGAGCGGGCCGCTGTGAGTGATCGTGGTCCGCACCTCGAGCGCCGCGTCGCGTTCGAGCAGTTCGTGCGAGTCGATCATGCGGGCGAGCGGGAATCGCGAGAGATCGCTGAAGGCGGCATTGTGCTGTAAATGCGTGAGCTCCATGTCGATCGTCGCGCCGCAATTCGGCCGGAAGTTGCACGTGGACCAAGCCTGGAACGGGGCGCCGAGAGTCGCAAACTCGATGTCGTCCTGCCACTCGTCCATCGATTGATATCTCCATGGGACCACTTCTACGGGCGCTCAGATCAGCGATGACAATGGAATGGAGTATGCCTGAACACGGCCGACTCCTGGAAGAGAGTTCGATAGTCAGCTCGTTACAAATACCGCACGCTCCGCCTTGACGCCTGTCAGCATACGCCTCACGTTCGTTGTATCCTCGTGCGACGGAGGTCGCCTCTTGCCAGTGCGTCTCTTCGTGTCCGTGTGCGCTACCGTGTGCGTGAGCGTTTCGCTCGTCGGGGCTCAGCCGTCACCGCGACGTGCAGTGGCCGCGCGCGTGGATCTGGTCCTCACCGGCGGTAAGGTCTTTACGGCCGACGCCGCTCACCCGTGGGCAGAGGCCCTCGCGATTCACGGAGCGCGCATCATCGCCGTCGGCACCAATGCCGAAATCCGTCGTCTCGCGGGCAAGACGACGCGCGAGATCGCGCTCGCTGGGCGTGTCGTCATTCCCGGCATCAACGACGCACACGATCACGTCGGCGACGTGCCGGTCGGCGTCGACGTGCGCACAAGTGCCGCGCCGACTCCGGACCCGACCACCACGCAGGTCCTCGACTCGGTCCATGCTGTCGCCGCACGCACGCCCGCAGGTACCTGGATCAAGGTCACCATTGGCCCGCGCGTCCTCTCTGACACGGCCGCGCGCCGGTCAGCGCTCGACCGCGTCGCCGCGAGACATCCTGTGCTGTTGTGGACGTGGTGGGGCCACGGCGCGGTGCTGAATACGACCGGCCTGCATCTGCTCGGAATCGCCGACTCGGCAGTCGATCCGCTCGGTGGGTGGTACGAGCGCGACGCGGCGGGCCGCCTCACCGGTGCGCTGTACGAGTATGCGGAATGGGGCGCGCTCCGGCGACTGTACTCGAGGGGTTCGGAGCGCGCACTCGTGGCCTCTCTTCGCGCGTTCGCCGATACGGCGCTCCGCATGGGTGTGACGACGGTGCAGGACATGGCAGGCTACGTCGACCCCGCACTGACTGCGCGCGCGTTCCGCGACGCCGACCTGCCGATCCGCATGCGGCTCATCCGATGGTCGATCCCGAACGCTGCCGGGCGGAACGAGGCGGAATGGGACAGCCTGACGTCGCGCGTTGGGCCACGGGTCGTCGTCTCGGGCCGCAAGTGGGTCCTCGATGCCACGCCTATCGAGCAGAACGCGCTCATGCGTCGGCCCTACCCCGGACGGCCCGGTTGGTACGGGCGACTCAACTTCCCGGCGGACACTGTTCGCGCCATTCTCAGCACGGCGCTTCGCGCCGGTGCGGCTCAGCTCTGCCTTCATATCGTAGGGGACAGCACGGCGGCCCTCGTGCTCAACTTGATGGAAGGGTTGGCGCCTGATTCCGTCTGGCGCCCGCTCCGGGTGCGCTTCGAGCATGGCAACGGGATCACGGGGACACAGATCGACAGGGCGCGCCGACTCGGAATTGTCATTGCGCAAGCGCGTCCCGAAAGCGCGCCGCTGCGAACGTGGCTTGAGGCCGGACTGCCCGTCGCGTACGGATCGGACAACCTGCGGAATCCTTTCTATTTCATGATGGTAGTCGTGACCAAGCCGACATCGCCTGATCAGGCGATCTCCCGCGAGACGGCGGTCACGACACTCACGCGCGGTCCGGCGTACGCGGAGTTCGCGGAGCGCGAGAAAGGATCACTCGCGCCTGGAATGCTCGCCGATCTCGCTGTGCTCTCGCAGGACATTTTCATCGTACCAGCGGCAGCGCTCCCGGCTACCACCAGTATGCTGACGATCGTCGGAGGTCAGGTCGTACGCGACCTGCTGCCTCATGCCACGTCCACCCACGCGCGTCGGCGCTGAATACCGATCTCGTTTGCGAGGCACCACTGCGCGCTCTTCCGCACGAGGTGATTGGATCGAGGCTGCATGGGTCGCCGTGCGTGCCGTCTCCGCGATTCTCGCGAGCGCGTGATGTGCGATTGTCACCGTTCGTCCGTTCGAACCCCAGCGTGGGCGCTTCTCGATGGCGGTCTCGACCTGCGCGCTAACGTCGCGCGCGACGCCCTGATGCAGGAAACCCCGAGGCGTGGCGGCACCAGCGCGTGTCACGCGAAGAGATCCTGGCCGCCATTCGTGGCGGCGGACTTGCACGGCTGGAAGATGCGGGTGCAGTAGTGCTCGAGACGGATGGCGGCTTCAGCGTCATTCGTACCTATGCGCTTCCCCCCAGCGGTACGCGATCGTCGGTACTACCCGACTGATCGTCGCTCGTGGCTTCTCGATACGCATCGATGTCCCAAGACATCAAGGACACATGACGCAGTCGAAACGCGCGCAGATTTTTGGATTCGTCGGCTGGCTCGCGCTGAGCTTCGCCGCTTCGGCGATTGGCGCGGTCGCGTCACTGCAGGCGCGGTCGTATTACGGCACGCTCGCCCAGCCTGCGTGGGCGCCGCCGTCGTGGCTGTTCGGACCCGTCTGGACTGCGCTGTACGCGATGATGGCGATCGCTGCCTGGCTGGTGTGGCGTGACGGCGGATTCCGCGCCCATCGCGCCGCGCTCGCCCTTTTCCTGGTACAACTGGCACTCAACGCCCTTTGGAGCTGGCTGTTCTTCGCGTTCCATCTCGGCGCGGTGGCCTTCGCGGACATCGTGGTGCTCTGGCTCTTCATCGTTGCCACTCTCATCGCCTTCTGGCGCGCGCGACCGCTTGCCGGCCTGCTCCTCCTGCCCTACGTGCTCTGGGTCAGTTTCGCCGCAGCGCTCAACTACGCGATCTGGCAGCTCAATCCGCTGGCGCTCGGTTGAGGACATGACGCCGAAAGCGACTTGTCCCACCGCCGACTACTGCCGCCCATGAATCGCTTGCAGTTCTTCTTCGCGCGGCTCAGGGAGCGCCTGTGGGTGCGGCCGCTCGTGGCCTGCATCGTCTCCGTGGGGTGCGTCTTCCTGGCCCGCCTCGCCGACGGGACGGACCTCGGTCGTCACGTGGCAGACGTCAGCAGGGATTCGCTCGAAGCGCTCCTTCGCATCGTCGCGGCAAGCATGCTGGTGATCGCGACGTTCGCCGTGGCGTCCATGGTGTCGGCATATGCGTCGGCGAGTGGCAACGCCACGCCGCGCTCGTTTCCGCTCGTCCTCTCGGACGATACGTCGCAGAATGCGCTCTCGACGTTCATCGCGAGCTTCATCTACTCGGTGGTTGCGCTCGTCGCCCTCATGAACGGCTATTACGGCCAGGCCGGCCGCTTCGCATTGTTCGTGGCGACGGTGGCGATGTTCGCGCTCGTCATCATCACGTTCGTTCGCTGGGTGGACAGCATCGCGCGCCTCGGGCGGCTCAGCTCCACGATCGACAAGGTCGAAGCGGCGACTGCTGCTTCGCTCGCGCTACGCAAGACGACGCCGTTTCTCGGCGGCAAGCCTGCTGGCGAGAACGCACCCGATGGCGAGCCGCTCTATCCGCGCACCATCGGGTACCTCCAGCACGTGGATGTTGGTGCGATCGAAAAGGCCGCCGCTGGCGCCGGAGGCAACGTCACGCTGGTTGCGCTGCCCGGCACCTTCTGCACGCCGGACCGGCCGCTGGCACGGCTCTCGGGGGTTGTCGCATCCACCAGCAAGGAGCGTCGCGACGCACTCGAGGACGGCCTGCGCAATGCCTTCACGATTGGTGGGAGCCGTCACTTCGAGCAGGACCCACGCTTTGGATTGATCGTGTTGTCGGAAATCGCGAGCCGCGCGCTTTCGCCCGCGGTGAATGATCCCGGTACGGCCATCGACATCATCGGTACCCTCGTTCGCCTCCTTCATGGCTGGGTCGCGCCTTCCGACGACGATGCCGCACCCGAGGTTCTCGCCGAGCACGTACTGGTACCCGCGCTCGCTGTGGGCGACATCTTCGACGATGCGTTCACCGGCATTGCGCGCGACGGGGCTGGTACGGTGGAGGTGATGGTGCGGTTGCAGAAAGCGCTAAGGGCCTGCACTACGTTTGGCGATCGCGCGATGCGCGACGAAGCGTTGCGCCACGCGCGCCTCGCGCTGCGACGAGCGGAGTTGGCGATGACCCTCGACGATGACATCGATGCGGTCCGGAACGCGGCCGCATTCACCAGAGGGGACTCCCAGTGGCGGACGATTGCCCAATGAACTTGTATTGTTAGAAGGGACAGCACTCATCGCCGCAGTCATCCCACGCGCACCCTGCCCCGGAGGCGTGGCGCGCAAGCTGCGCGAGTTGCCAGCGGCGCCACCGCAGCGCACGCTTCCTTCCAATCCTCAGGGGCTTCCATGCATCGTCTCCGCGTTGCCGCGCTGCAGTACTTCCTCCGTCCCGTAAAGCAATTCAAGGAGTTCAGCGACCAGGTCTCTGCACTCGTCGAAACGGCCGAGGACTACGGCTGCGGCCTCGTGGTGTTTCCGGAATATTTCTGTGTGCAGCTCCTGACGATGGGCGATACCCAACGCCCCATCCGCACCCAGATTCGTGAGCTCAGTCGGTCGGCACCAGCGATCATCGGACTGCTGCAGGGCCTCGCGCGCAAGCACAAGATCTACATCGTCGGCGGCACCATTCCCGTTGCCGACCCCGACGACGCGGACGTCATCCGCAATGTCTGCTACATCGTGGGGCCATCGGGCGAGTACGTGACGCAGGAGAAGCTGCACGTCACCCGGTTCGAGCGCGACGACTGGGACGTGAGCGCCGGACGCGAAGTCACGTTGATCGACACGAGCTTCGGCTGCATGGCGGTGGCCATCTGCTATGACGTGGAGTTTCCGGAGATGGTGCGCGTGGCGGCGCGCGAAGGCGCGAAAATTCTCGTCGTCCCCAGCTGCACGGACGACCGGCAGGGCTTCCTCCGCGTCCGTTACTGCGCGCACGCGCGCGCGATCGAGAACCAGATGTACGTCATCCAGTCGTCCAC
>JBDSML010000035.1:0-3185 GCA_039915865.1 Gemmatimonadaceae bacterium
GATGTGTTCCGCCGCGGTGGACGGCGGACCGGAGCTCACCCGCGACGCGCTGTTCGCCCTCGCGGAACAGCGCTTCTCGGCGGCGATCGTCGCGGCGACCACGTCGCGCAGCGACAGCATCCGCTTCATGTCGTACGTCGGCCGCGCACGTGCGCGGCTCAACCTCAAGCACAACGCGGAGGCTGCGGCAGACGCCAAGCTGGTGCCGGCCGGTTTCATCTGGCGATCGACGTACACCGCCAGTGACCCGTTGCGGGAGAACCAGGTGTACGTGGGCAACGTGCGCAGTCTGCTCGTGACCGTTGACGAGCCGTATCGCACGATGTCGTTCGGCGGCGTGGCTGATCCGCGCGTTGCCCTTACGCTCGAGACCAAGCGCAAGGGGCCGGACCAGGAGACGGTGCTGTACTACCAGAACAAGTACACAACGGCCGGCGCATCCATCCCGTTGGCGCGCTACGAGGAGGCGCAGCTCATCATCGCCGAGGTAGAGGGCGGCGCCACGGCGGTCGGGATCATCAACCAGCTACATGCCCGGGTGGGGCTGCCGCCGTTCAGCAGTACCGATCCCGCCGTGATCAGGCAGCAGGTGATCTACGAGCGGCGTGCCGAGCTCTTTCTCGAGTCGCAGCACTTCGGTGACCTGATTCGGTACGCTCAGCCGCTCAACCCGGCGGCCGGTACGGCGTATCAGCGGCAGAAGGGCGGAGTCTACGGCAATCAGCTCTGCTTCCCGCTTCCCGATGTCGAGCGGTTGAACAATCCGAACATCGGGCCCTGACATGCGACGATTCAATCGGATCTTCCACCGTTCCGCGGCGGATTGGCGGCGCTTTACTCCCGGAGACATTTCCGCTCGTCCTGCGCGTTTCGTCGTAGCTGCCCTCTCCCTTTTCATCGGCACGTCGTCGGCGTGGGCGCAGGATTCCACGCTCGACGTGTTGATCGTGAATGGCCGCGTACTCGACGGCACGGGTAATCCGGACATCCGGGCCGACGTCGGCATTCGTGGGGACCGAATCGTGGCGATCGGCACGCTCACTGGCATGAGGGCGCGCCGCACGGTGGATGCGCGCGGCCTTTACGTCGCGCCCGGCTTCATCGACATCCACTCGCACGCCGACGCGGCGCTCGCGTCGGACGACTCGATAGCGCGCGGCGCGCCCAATCTCGTAACGCAGGGAATCACCACGGTGCTCGGTGCACCCGACGGCCGGAACCGTCTGTGGCCAGTGTCACGCGAGATCGCCGCCTTTCGCTCGAAGGGAATGGCGCTCAACATCGCGCCGATGGTGGGTCACGGCACCGTGCGCGCCGAGGTGATGAAGAACGACTACGAGCGCGAGGCCACGCCCTCCGAGGTGGCGCGCATGCGCGCGCTCGTGCATCAGGGCATGGAGGAGGGCGCATGGGGAATGAGCGCGGGCCTCGAGTACCGCCCCGGACGATTCAGCTCGCCGGATGAGCTGGTGGCGCTCGCGAAGGAGGTCACTCCATACGCCGGCTTCTACATCGCGCACCAGCGCAGCGAGGCGCAACTCCCCAGTGTCTGGCAGACGCCGAGCATGGTGACGAGCTGGCCGGTGGACGGCGTTCGCGCGCTGGAGGAGACGATCCGCATCGCGCGGGAAGCGGGCATTGCCGCCGTCGGCAGTCACATCAAGGCCCAGGGCCGCTCCTCGTTCGGCCGCTCGGCCATCGATGTACGCCTGGTGGACCTCGCCCGCGCGGAGGGATTGCAGGTGTACCTGGACCAGTATCCATGGGACTCGTACGGTGGCGGGCGATCGACCCTCATTCCGCGCTGGGCGTTGGTCGACGATACGTCGCAGGCATCTGGAGGCCTCGATAGCCCGCGCCTGCGGACGCCCGGCGTGCTCGCGCACGGACGCGCCAACCTGCGACGCGCGCTCGCTGATCCGGCGCGGCGGCGCGTGCTCGAAGCCGACATCGCGTTCATGATCGACGCCGACGGCGGGGGCGACCGCCTGCTGATTCTCGATCATCCCGACACCACCCTGGTGGGCCGGACGCTTGCCGAGGCCGCCGCGCGACTGGGGAAGAGCGAGATCGAAACGGTCATCGAGTTCGCGCTCACGGGCAACGAGAAGATTCCAGAGGGCGCCTCCATCCGCAATCGCGCGATGGACGAGCCGGACATCGAGCACTACATGCGGCAGGAATACACCGCGACCTCCACCGATGCGGGCGTGGACGTGATACGTCCGGGTGACGGTGGCGGGCGTGGCCTGCACCCGCGCTTTTACGGAACGCTGCCGCGCAAGCTGGCGCGCTACGCGCGCGATCGTCACGTCATCTCGCTGGCGTTCGCGGTCCGCTCTGCCACGTCGCTCCCGGCGCAGATCGTCGGCCTCGGCGATCGCGGAACGCTCCGCGAGGGATTCAAGGCCGACGTCGTCGTATTCGACCTCGCGCGCCTGCGAGACAACACGAGCTACCTTCAGCCGCGACAGTACAGCGACGGCATCGAGTACGTGCTGGTGAATGGCCGGTTCACGATGGACCATGGAAAGCTCACCGACGCCCGTCCGGGCGTCGTGATCGAGCGCACTGGCACCGCGGCCAGGCCGCGTCGTGCCGTCACACTGTCACCCGGCGCGATTCGATGATGCCCTTCAATCGCCCGCAGCGGCTCTTCGCGCTCGCGGCGCTGCTCACTTTCGCCGGCATGTCACTGCCGGCCCAGTCACCGGCGGCCTCCGCACAGGGGACGATCCTCATCCGCGGCGGCTCGCTGCTCGACGGCACGGGGAGCCCAGCTCGCCGCGCCGACGTCCGGATCACCGGCGACCGCATCACGACTGTGGCCGCCTCGCTCGCGCCGCTGGCTGGCGAGCGCGTGATCGATGCGACCGGCCTCACCGTCAGCCCTGGCTTCATCGACCTGCACAGCCATGCCGATCGCGGCGTCCAGAGCATGCCGATGGCGGAGAGTCAGGTACGGCAGGGTATAACGACGGCCGTGGTCGGCCAGGACGGCGGCAGCGCGCTGCCGATCGCGTCGTTCTTCGAGGACATCGACCGGCTGCATCCCGCTATCAATTACGCGACGATGATCGGGCACGGCACCGTCCGCTCCGCCGCGTTGGGCGGCGATTTCCACCGCGCGGCGACACCGGCGGAGATCGTGACGATGCAGGCGCTGGTCGATCGCGGCATGCGCG
>JBDSML010000041.1:0-12602 GCA_039915865.1 Gemmatimonadaceae bacterium
AGTGGACATTCCGCGGGGCACGACGGGAGCGCTCAAGAGCATGTCCCTCGCCGCGCTCGGGACGACATTGGTCATGCTGGTCTTCGTGAGTGCGTGCGGCGGTGCGCGGGCGGCGACCGTCGCCGGCACGGGAACAGCCGCGGATTCCGACTACGACATTGTGATTGCCAACGGACGCATTGTCGATGGTGCCGGCAATGCATGGTTCTACGGCGACGTGGCGATTCGTGGCGACCGCATCGTGAAGATCGCGCGTCGCGGTTCGTCGCTGACGGGACGGCGACGGATCGACGCGACGGGGATGGTCGTTGCGCCGGGCTTCATCGACATCCAGGCGGGCGGCAACTACGTCTCGGGCGACGGACGCGACGTGAGCAAGGTGACGCAGGGGATCACGACGGAGATCTTCGGCGAGGCGTACACCGGTGCACCGATCAGCGAGCTTTCGCTCGCCGATGCACCTGCTGCGGCGGCCGCGACGGCGCGCCGCTTCATGGGTCCACGCGGCTTCGACGCATGGTTGCGCGCGATGGAGACGCACGGCATCTCGCCGAACGTCGGCTCGTTCGTCGGCGCGAGTACGCTGCGGACGTACGGCATGGGGATGCACATGGGCGCCGCCGATCCCGCGGCGATGGATGCCATGCGCGTGGCGATGCGCAATGCGATGGAGGACGGCGCGTTCGGCCTCGGTTCAGCGCTCATCTATCCGCCTGGCAACTTCGCCAGTACCGAGGAACTGATCGAGCTCGCAAAGGTGATGGCGCCGTACGGCGGGATCTACATCACGCACATGCGCTCCGAAGCGGATCAGGTGCTCGAGGGGATGGACGAAGCGATTCGCATCGGCAAGGAAGGCGGCGTGCCGGTGGAGATCTATCATCTCAAGGCTGCCGGTGTCGGCAACTGGAAGAAGGAAGCCGCGATGATCTCCAAGATCGACTCGGCGCGGGCGACCGGCTTCGACGTGCAGGCGAACATGTATCCCTACACCGCCGGCGGGACGGGGTTGGCCGCGTGCTTGCCGCCATTCGCGTCGGCCGACGGCAAGCTGTTCGCGAATATCAACGACCCTGACGCGCGCGCGAAGATCCGCGCCGAAGTGGCCAAGCCGACGAGCTTCTGGGAGAGTCTCTGCGAGCAGGCAACGCCACAGGGGGTGATGGTCGCCGGGCTCCGTGACCCTGCCCTGCAACAGTTCTCTGGCAAGCGGCTCGCCGAGATCTCCGCGACGATGGGGAAGGATTGGCTGGATACGGTGATGGAGCTGCTGCGTACCGAGAAGCGCGACATCGGCACGATGTACTTCCTCATGAGCGAAGACAACGTGAAGCTGCAGCTCAAGCAGCCATGGATGAAGTTCGGCACCGACGCCGGCGGTTCGGATCCCGACAGCACGAAGGGTCTCACTCATCCGCGCTCCTATGGCACGTATCCGCGCGTCCTCGGCAAGTACGTGCGCGACGAGCAGGTGATCCCGCTCGAGGACGCCATTCGGAAGATGACGAGCGCGGTCGCGGAGCGGCTCCTCATCGCGGATCGCGGGCTGCTCAGGCCCGGCATGTACGCGGATGTCGTCGTGTTCGACCCACGTCGTATCCAGGAGAATTCCACCTATGAGAAGCCATTGCAGCTCTCGACGGGCATGCACGTGGTGCTCATCAACGGCGTCGAAGTCGTGCACGACGGCCGGCACACAGGGGCGAAACCCGGGCGCATCGTGCGCGGGTCGGCGTGGCGCCCCGCTGGGTCTTGATCACACACAGGAGCTCGGAATGCGAACACGGTTTGGGCAGCATCTCATGAGCCGATCGCTCGTTGCCGTGGCGCTCGTTGCCATGACGATCTGCGTGGCGAACGCACGTCCGGCGCACGCGCTCCGCATGGTGCAACAGGGCACGGCGACGATCACCGGTGTGGTGACGGACGCACGCAGCAAGCAACCCGTCTCGGGTGCATCAGTGATCATCATCAACACGCGGTTCGGCGCCCAGACCGGCGCCGACGGCCGATATCGCATCGGTGGCGTACCGAGTGGATCGGCGATCGTGTCCGCACGACGCATTGGCTACGCGACGCAGCGGCACACTGCGGCCGCCAACGGCGACCAGGTCGTCGTGAACTTCGATCTCGAGCCCGCAGCCGCCGCACTCGACGAAGTCGTCGTCACGGGAACGGCCGGCGGAGAGCTCCGGCGCTCGGTCGGCAACTCGGTCGCGACGATCAACGCCGACGAGGCGATCTCCAAGTCCGGTGCACAGAGCGTGAGCACGCTGATCGGCGCGCGAGCACCGGGCGTCGTCATCCTGCCGAACACTGGCCGTCTCGGCGCTGGGCCGTCCATCCAGATTCGTGGCCGCAACAGCATCGGGCTCGACAACTCGCCACTGCTGTTCATCGATGGCGTGCGCGTGAACAACGCGACGACGGCTGGTCCGGTGGCGCCTCCGGGACGGCTTGGCGGTCAGGCGTCGAACGTCTCCGGTCGCTTGAATGACATCAGTCCCGAGGACATCGAAAGCATCGAGATCATCAAGGGACCCGCAGCCGCGACCATCTACGGTACTGAGGCCGCGAACGGCGTGATCCAGATCATCACGAAGAAGGGTTCCGCCGGCAACAGGCCTTCGACGACGTTCGTAACGGAACAGGGATCGATCTTCCTGCGCGACGCGGCGGGCCGAGTGCCGACGAACTACGCCAAAGATCCGAGCGGAACGATCGTCGCGTGGAACGGCGTCCAGAGCGAATCGGATCGCGGAACGCCGATCTACAAGACCGGCCAGACGCGCAAGTACAACGGCTCGATCTCGGGAGGCCGGGATGCATTGAGCTTCTACGTATCGACGAGCTACCAGAATGACCTTGGCGTCGAGCCGAACAACACGCTTCGCCAGGGAACGTTCCGCGCCAACTTCAATGTGCAGCCGTCGCCGAACATCGACTTCTCGTCCAGCCTCGGCTACGTGTCGCTGTCGAGTCATCTGGGCGCAGACGTCGGCGCGTCCGCGCTGCTCGGTGCGGTCGTCGGACATCCCCTGCTCTTCCCGAACGCACGCGGCTTTTATCCGAACTTCACGCCGGATATTCCGCAGACGCTGTACGACAATGCGCAGGGCATTCGCCGGTTCGTCGGCAGTTCGACGATCACGCATCGCCCGACGAGCTGGTTCACGCACCACGTGATCGTCGGCGTGGACGAAACCGGTGACGACAGCCGCGCGATCGAGCACTTCACCTCCACGCCGGCGCAGGTGGCCTTGATCGGCGCCGTGGCGGCGGGCGGGTCCATCGGCCAGACGCTGCGGCACAACACGATCGTGTCATCGGAGTATTCGGCGACCGCGAAGGCGAGCATTACGTCGGCGATTTCGTCGAGCTCCTCGATCGGAGGACAGTTCTATCGTACGGAGCTGAACTCGAGCTTCCTTGGCGGCACCGGCTTTCCGGGCCTGGGCGTGGAGACGGTAAACTCGGCGTCGTCGCCGGCAGTGTCCACACAGTCACAGACGCTGAACACGACGATCGGTGCATACGGCCAGCAGCAGTTCAGCTGGCGCGAGCGGCTGTACGTCACGGCCGGCCTTCGCGTCGACAACAACTCGGCGTTCGGCGACAAGCTGAAGTGGGTGACGTATCCGAAGGTGAGCGGCTCGTGGGTGTTGAGCGAGGAGCCGTTCTGGAAGCAGAACAGCGTCCTGAACTCGATGCGACTGCGCGCCGCGTATGGGCAGTCGGGCCGGCAGCCAGCGGCGTTCTCCGCACTGCGCACGTTCAGCCCGGCGCAGGGCCCCGGTGGGACGAGCGGCGTGACGCCGAACTCCATCGGCAACGCGAACCTCAAGCCAGAGCGTGGGAGCGAGGTCGAGCTCGGGTTCGAAACGCAGGTGCTCGAGCGGCTCAGCCTCGACTTCACGTACTACAACAAGAAGACGACGGACCTGATCATCAATCAGCCGGTGGCGCCGTCGAGCGGGTTCTATGTCTCGACGCCGACGAATCTCGGTCGCGTCGACAACAGCGGCCTGGAGCTTCTCGCCACGCTGCAGGCGCTGTCGCGAAAGAACGTCGCGTGGGAGATCGTCGGCAACCTCGGCACCAACAAGGACGTCATCAAGGACCTCGGCGGTGTCGGAGGCGTCGTGCTGAGCGCGGGCCAGACGAACGTCGTCGGTGGTCCGATCGGCGGCATCTACACGAAGCGCGTCGTTTCGGCGGATCGTGATGCCACGACGAACCTCGCGTCCAATGTTCTCTGCGACGGCGGCGAAGGCAAGCCCGCGGTGGCGTGCGCATCCGCGCCCTTCGTCTTCATCGGGACGCCGACACCGAAGGTCACCGGATCGGTGGCGAACACCATCTCGCTCTTCGGTCGCTTCCGCCTGTACGGGCTCGTCGACTTCAAGCGTGGCAATCGCGTGGCGAACTTCAACGAGCAGCTTCGATGCACGGGTGCCGTCGGCGCACCGCTCTGCCGCGCCAACTATTACCCGCTGGAGTTCAACCCGGTCTATCTCGCCGAGCGTGTCGGCACCGCAGGCGCGCAGGGCATCACCGATCAGTATTACCAGGATGGGTCGTTCAGCAAGCTGCGGGAGATATCGCTGACGTACACCTTGCCACCGGTGCTGCTGCGCGGTTTTCAGGCCGCATCGATCACACTGTCTGGCCGCGACCTGCACACGTGGACCAACTACGGTGGACTCGATCCCGAGGTGAATTTGAACAACGCCGCGACGTCCTCCGCCACAGGCGATCAGGCCGTGACGCCTCCGCTGAGCCGCTTCATCGCGACCTTCACCCTCAAGTTCTGACCATGCGAATCTTCTCTCATCGCCGTCACCTGGGCGCAGTGCTGGGCCTCAGCCTGATGGCCACCGCGTCGGTCTTGGCGTGCAAGGACATCACGAGTCTCGCGCAGGAAAATCCGGGAGCGCTGTCCGGCAGCACGCTATACGTCCCGGGCAATGCAGCACTCATCGTCAACGGCGCGATCGGGGACTTCGAATGTGCCTACGCGCGGTACGTCGTCGGCAGCGGTCTCTTCACGGACGAGCTCTCCGTCGGCATCTCTTCCACGGCGAACTTCGATTACGATGGTCGACGGATGCTCACGAATGGCCCATACGGCACCAACAACTGCGGCGCGACGCCAAGTGCCGTGCAGCAACCCGGCATCTACACGCCGCTCTCCACGGCACGCGCTACGGCCGATACCGCCGCGACGTATCTCGAGGGTTGGACCGACGCCGAAGTACCGAATCGAGCCAAGCTGATTGGCCAGAGCTACACCTACGCGGGATACAGCCTGATCCTGCTCGGCGAGGGCATGTGCTCGGCGGCAATCAACCTCGGTCCGGAGATCCAGCCCGCGGCGCTGTTCGCTGAGGCGAAGATGCGATTCGACAAGGCCATCGCTGCAGCGACGACCGCGAACGACCAGACGACGCTCAATCTTGCGCGTGTCGGCCGGGCGCGAGCGTTGCTGGGTCTCGGTGGAGCAGCGAATCTCGCGGCCGCGGCGACCGATGCCGCTCTCGTGCCCGCGACGTTCGTGGTGAACACCTCGCCCGACGCCATCAACACGCGTCGGCAGAATGCCCTGTTCATCGCGATCGGACAGAGCTCGTTCACCACTGTCGATACCTCGTTCCGCAATGTGCTCGTGCCGGGCGGCACGACGCAGGATCCGCGCGTCGTCGTGACCGACTTGAATCGCAATGGTACCGCCACGGGTTCGCGCATCTTCCTTCCGGGAAAGGCGGCGACCAACGCGACGGCGATGCGCATTGCGAGCTACGCCGAGGCGCAACTCATCATCGCGGAGAATGCGGCGGCGACGGGCGACCTGAACGGAGCGGTGACGGCGATCAACAATGCGCGGGCGCGCACAGCCGGCGTTCCCGTCTATGCGCTGCCGGCGGGCGCGACGTCGGCGACCGTGAAGGCACAGATCGTCGAGGAGCGTCGTCGCGAGTTCTCGTTCGAAGGACATCGCCTTGGCGACATTCGGCGCTATGGCATTCCGTTCGCCCCGGCCGCGGGCGCGGCGTATCAGTACGGCGGCGCCTACGGCACGCAGACCTGCTTCCCGCTGCCCGACGTCGAGCGCATCAACAATCCAACGATCGCGAAGGGCGCCTGAGCACCATGTCGCTCACAAGCGTGTATCGTCGCGCGCTCGTCGGCGCCGTGGTCTGCGGCGTCGCTGCGAGCGGCGTGGCATCAGCGCAGGCGATCCTCCCTCCGTCGCTCGAGCTGCGCGTTCCGAAGGCGCCCACGCTCGGGACGGCGGAGGGCGGATCGTTCCTCGCCTACGAGCTGCACATCACGAACTTCAGTGGCCAGCCGATGACGCTCAAGAGCGTCGAGGTGCTGTCCGGTAGCGCCGACAAGCGTGTGCTGTTCACGCTCGCCGACAGTGCGCTCACGCAAGGGATCGCTCGGCCGGGCCTCACGATTCCAGCGGGCGATCGGTCGAAGATCGCTGGTGGAACGCGCGCGGTCGTCTTCGTGTGGATGCCGGTCGACGTGCGATCGGCACCCACGTCGCTCCGCAATCGTGTGAAGGTCGAACAGGGTTCGGGCGACAGTACACGCACACAAGAACTGGAAGGCGCGCTCGTTTCAGTCGGCCGCATGGGCGGCGATATCGGACCACCGCTGCGCGGAGGAGTTTGGCTGGCTGCCAATGGACCGTCCGTGAGTTCGGGGCATCGCCGTGCGCTGATTCCAATCAGTGGGTCGCCGTCGATCGCACAGCGCTTTGCGATCGACTGGGTGCGCGTGAACGCGACCGACAGCACATACTCGGGGGATCGTCTCCAGAACGAGAACTACATCGCCGAAGGAAACGACGCGATCGCGGTGGCGAATGGTCGTGTCGTGGCGGTGAAGGACGGTATTCCGGAGAATGTGCCAGGTGTGAACTCGCGCGCGGTACCGATCACGCTCGAGACGGTTGGCGGCAACCACGTCATCATCGACATCGGCGGTGGGCGGTTCGCGTTCTATGCGCACCTCAAGCCGGGCGCGATTCGCGTGAAGGTCGGCGAGTCGGTGAAGAAGGGCCAGGTGATCGGTCTCGTCGGCAACACCGGCAACTCGACGGAGCCGCACCTCCACTTCCACATCTCCGACGCGAATTCTCCGCTGGGCAGCGAGGGTGTGCCGTACGGTCTCGACTCGTTCGAGATCGTCGGACACTGTCGCGCCTTCAATACGAGCTGCACGCGTGAGACACCGCAGACTCGCCGGGGGGAGATTCCTCTCGAGAACGTGCTGGTGCGATTCCCGTGAGGTCGGTCATGCTGCGTCCACGTCTCCCGGTTATCCTTGCCCTCGCGATTCTTGGAGTAGCTCCGCCAGCGGCGGCACAGCAGCAGGCACCCTACGACGTCGTCATCAGAAACGGCCGAGTGCTCGACGGCTCGGGCAATCCGTGGATTCTCGCTGACGTCGGCATCAAGGACGGTCGATTCGCGAAGATCGGCGTCGTGCGCGAGAACGGACGCGTCGAGCTCGACGCGCGAGGCAAGTACGTCACGCCCGGCTGGATCGATGTCATGGACCAATCGGGCAGCGTGTTACGCCGCAATCCACTGGCCGAGAACAAGCTGATGATGGGCGTCACGACGGCGATCGGTGGCGAGGGTGGCACGCCCGTCGCCGCGGGCGAGGTCGGCGCGTACTTCAAGCAGCTCGAGCAGCAGGGCATCAGCATCAACTTCGGCAGCTACTTCAGCGAGACGCAAGCGCGCGTCGCCGTGCTGGGGATGTCATCGCGCGCACCGAGTGCCACGGAGCTCGATCGCATGCGCGCGATCGTCGATACGGCGATGCGGGCGGGCGCGATGGGCATGACGACGGCACTCATCTATCCGCCGAGCAGCTATGCGACGACGAGTGAGTTGATCGAGGTCGGCAAGGCGGCGGCGAAGTACGGTGGCATCTACGCGAGTCACATTCGCGGCGAGGGAAAGGAAGTCGTGCAGTCGGTGGAAGAGGCGATCAGGATCGGCGAAGAAGCGGGCATGCCTGTCGAGATCTTTCACCTCAAGGTGGCGTATCGTCCGGGCTGGGGCGTGGTGATGGATTCTCTGCGCCGCGTGATCGATGCGGCGCGGGCGCGCAACGTGGACGTGGCCGCGGACATGTATGTCTACACCGCTGGCGGCACTGGACTCGAGGCGACGATTCCGAGTTGGGCGTCGGAAGGCGGCAAGGATTCACTCCTCGCGCGACTCGCGAACCCGAGCACGCGCGCGCGACTCAAGGCGGAGCAGAAGACCGGCGTGCCGGGATGGTGGAACATCATCGAAGCGGCGGGCGGATGGGATGGCATCGTGCTCGCCAACGCACGCAACCCGCAGAACGATCGCTTCAACGGCAAGTCGCTCACGCAAATCGCGAAGGAGCTCGGCAAGGATCCGGCGGACGTCGCGTTCGATTTCGTGGCACAGGGGAGCGGCCGTGTCATGGCGCTCTACTATATGATGAGCGAACAGGACATCGAAACGGCGCTGAAGTTTCCGTGGACGAGCATCGGCAGCGACGCGGGCGCCGCCGCCAAGGCCGGCGCCGGCGACGACCTCGGCCTGCCGCACCCACGGTCGTACGGCAACGCCGTGCGCGTCATCGCCAAGTACGTGAAGGAGCGCAACGTGATCGCCCTCGAGGAAGCCGTGCGCAAGATGACGTCGTGGCCGGCAACGCGTTATCGGCTCGCGAACCGCGGCTCGATCAAGGAAGGCAATTGGGCAGACGTCACCATCTTCGATCTCGCGACGCTCCACGACGCCGCGACGTACGAGAAGCCGACGGAGTTCCCGACGGGCATCGAGTGGGTGCTGGTGAATGGCGAGATCACGATCGATCACGGCAAGCATACCGGTGTGAAGGCCGGACGCGTGCTCTACGGACCCGGCAAGGACGCCGCCGTCTCACGACAGAGGTAGTGGAATGATGAAGGCACGCATCGCCGCAGCGCTCCTGCTGTGCGTCGCACGCTCGAGTGGCGCACAACGCGCTCCCGACTTCGCGGCGTTCGACAAGTATGTCGCGCAGGCGGTTCGCGACTGGAATGGCGTCGGACTGGGCATCGCGATCGTGAAGGGGGACTCGCTCGTCTTCGCGAAAGGCTATGGCGTCCTGGAGATCGGCAAGCCCGCGCGTGTCGACGAGCATACGCGCTTCGCCATCGGTTCGACGACGAAGGCGATGACGTCGGCCGCGCTGGCCATGCTCGTGGATGAGGGCAAGCTGCGCTGGGACGACAAGGTCATCGACTACATCCACGACTTGCGGCTGTACGATGCCTACGCCACGCGCGAGCTCACCATTCGCGACCTGCTGACGCATCGCACCGGGCTACCGGGCACGGACCTGTTCTGGGTCAACGACGAGAACACGATTCCCTTCTCGGAGGTCATCCGGCGGCTGCGCTACATCCGTCCGTCGACGTCGTTCCGGTCGACGTGGAACTACCAGAACGTCATGTACTCCATCGGCGGAACGCTCATCGAGCGCGTGTCGGGCATGCCGTGGGACGCCTTCATTCGCACGCGGATCTTCGTGCCGCTCGGGATGAACGAGTCCGAGGCGCTGGTCTCGCAGATCGAGGGCAAGCCGAATGTCGCCGTGCCGCACGCGGAGATCCGCGACACCACGCGCGTCGTCCCGATCAGGACGACGGACCTCGTTGCGTCGGCGGGCTCCGTGTGGTCGAGTGTTTCGGACATGTCGAAGTGGATGCGCTTCGTGCTCGACAGCGGGCGTGTCGGTACGAAGCGCCTCATCTCGCCCACGAACTTCGTCGAGCTCGTTGCGCCGCAGATGCGCGCGCCGATGGACCAGTACCCTGCCCTCGAGCTCTCGAAGCCGCACTTCTTCAGCTACGCGCTCGGCTGGTTCGTGCAGGATTATCATGGTGCAACCGTCTGGATGCACACCGGCAGCATCGACGGCATGAGTGCGCTCATCGGGCTCCTGCCGGAGCAGCGCGTCGGCGTGTACGTGCTCGGCAATCTCGATCACATCGAGTTGCGACACGCGCTGATGTATCAGGCGTTCGACCTCTATGGCGCCGGTCCGTCGCGCGACTGGAGCGGTGAGCTCAAGCAGCTGTTGGCGTCGAAGCACCCGCCACGGGCCGCGACGCCGCCAGCACCGCATGTGGTGACGGCGAAGGCGACCCTCGCACTCGACAAGTATGCGGGCACCTACGTCGACTCGGCCTATGGCAACGTCGTCGTCTCGGCGGCGAACGGCGCGCTCTCGGCGAAGTGGGACAAGCTCGATCTCGGCGTGCTTGATCACTGGGACTACGATGCGTTCCGTAGCCGGCCGAGGACTCCACTCGACAATCCCATACCGCTGTCGTTCCAGCTTGATGGATCGGGCGGAGTGTCGTCGGTTCGCCTCTACGGCACGACGTTCACGCGCACCCGTTCATTCCCCGCTCAATGAATACAGATCGGATCCGCCACCGTGTGCTGCTCGCGGTGGCAGTCGTCGTCGTCGGCACGGGCGGGCTCGTCGCGCAGACGCCGGCTGCTGCCCCGACGAGAACGCCGCTGGAGTTCGACAAGCGTGAAGTGATGATCCCCATGCGTGACGGCGTGAAGCTCCACACGCTCATCTACACGCAGAAGGGCATCACCGATCCGCGTCCGCTCATCCTCACGCGGACGCCGTACGGCATCGCCGGCAGTCCGCGCACGATGAACGGCTCGTACGCCGAGCTGTCCGACGACGGCTACATCTTCGTGTTCCAGGACATTCGCGGGCGATTCACGTCGGAGGGACAGTTCGAGATGCTGCGCCCGCCGCGCAACAAGAAGGTGAAGGGATCGATCGACGAGGGAACGGACACCTACGATACGATCGACTGGCTGCTCAAGAACGTCCCCGGCAACTCGGGAAAGGCGGGAATGCTTGGCGTTTCGTATCCGGGCTGGCTCACCGTGATGGCCACGCTCGACCCGCATCCGGCGCTCAAGGCCGTGTCACCACAGGCGTCGCCGGCGGACATGTTCATCGGCGACGACTTCCATCACAACGGCGCGTTTCGCTTGAGCTACGGCTTCGAGTACGCGGCGATGATGGAGGCGGGCAAGGAGCTCAAGGCCTTCGAGTTCGACAAGCCCGATCTCTACGACTGGTATCTCAACCTCGGCTCCCTCTCCCACATCGACGAGCGATATCTCAAGGGGAAGTTTCCGTCGTGGACGAATTTCGCGACGCACTCGAGCTACGACAAGTTCTGGCAGAAGCAGTCCGTCACGCCGTACCTCACGAACGTGAATGTGCCGATGCTGAACGTCGGCGGTTGGTGGGACCAGGAGGATTTCTACGGTCCGATCAAGATCTACGAGACGCTCGAGCCACATGACACGAAGCATCTCAACTATCTCGTGGTCGGCCCCTGGAATCACGGCGGCTGGAACAGTGCGACCGGCGGACAGAAACTCGGCAACGTGGACTTCGGCTCCGCGACGTCCGCCTACTTCCGCAAGAACATCCAGGCGCCGTGGTTCGCGTACTGGTTGAAGGACAAGGGCACGCTGAATCTCGCCGAGGCGACGACATTCGAGGCGGGGTCGAACAGCTGGCAGTCACACGACCGGTGGCCGCCCAAGGCGAACATCTCGAACAGGCGCCTCTATCCACAGGCGAACGGCCTGCTGTCGTTCGATGCGCCGAGTGAGCGCGGTGAGGCATTCGATGCGTATGTATCGGATCCGGCGAATCCGGTGCCCTATCGGGCGCGTCCGATCCTGCCGTCGTTCACGGGACCATCGACGTGGGGCCGCTGGCTCGTCGACGACCAGCGCTTTCTCGAGGGTCGCAAGGACGTTGTGAGCTGGCAGACGCCGCCGCTCACGGAGGACATTTCGGTCGCGGGGCAACTCGTCGCGCATCTCTTCGCGGCGACGTCGGGCACCGATGCCGACTGGGTGGTGAAGCTCATCGACGTCTACCCCGACAAGTACGAGGCCGATTCCACGCTCAACGGCTACCAGTTGATGGTCGCCAACGACGTGACGCGTGGCCGGTTCCGCAAGAGCCTCGAGAAGCCGGAGGCGATTCCGGCGAACAAGATCGAGGAGTATACCCTCGATCTCCACACGCAGAGTTATCGGTTCCTCAAGGGGCACCGCATCATGGTGCAGGTGCAGAGCAGCTGGTTCCCGCTCATCGACCGCAATCCGCAGACCTTCGTGCCGAACATCTTTGCTGCGCCGGATTCGGTGTTCAAGCCGGCGACGCAGAAGGTCTATCGCGCGGCGGGGAAGGCGACGTTCATCGAAGTTCCTGTAGTCAGGAACTCCCCACTGGTCCCTTGATGCTGAATGCGAGAGACGACCACTGACTGACTTGAATCATGTGAATGTGTTGGAATTGCAATTCACATGATCCAAGCCGCCTCGGCGATCTCAGGCCGGCGGGTCGAAGTTTGCCAGCGTGCGCACCTCGCACTCGCCCGTGAACTCGGGCCAGTGCACGCGATGCAGTTCCATGAACTGCGTCGCGAAGTCGACCGCGTCGGCTCGCGAGTTCGCCTCGATCATGGCGTAGCCGCCGATGATCTCCTTCGATTC
>JBDSML010000112.1:0-26775 GCA_039915865.1 Gemmatimonadaceae bacterium
GCGAGGCCATGCACGCCATCTACACGACCGACCCCGAGGGGCGTCTCGAGGGGGTGCTGTCGCTGCGCGAGCTCCTTGCGGCCCCAGAGGGCACGCGGCTCTCCGACGCGGCCTGGACCGAGGTGCAGAGCGTCTCCCCCTTCGCCGACCGCGAGGAGGTCGCGCGCGTCATCACCAACTACGACCTCGTCGTCGTTCCCGTGGTGAGCGAATCCAATCACGTCATCGGCGTCATCACCGTCGACGACGTCATCGACGCGATCCAGGAAGAGCAGACGGAGGACGTGCAGAAGTTCGGCGGTATGGAGGCGTTGGACGAGCCGTACATGCAGATCGGTTTTCTGCAGATGCTCAAGAAGCGCGGTGGTTGGCTGAGCATCCTGCTCATCAGCGAGATGTTCACGACTGCCGCGATGCAGCATTACGACGGAGAGCTGCAGAAAGTGGGTGCACTCATCCTCTTTGTTCCGCTGGTCATGAGTGCGGGTGGCAATTCCGGTTCACAGGCGACGTCGCTGATCACGCGGGCGATGGCGTTGCGCGAGGTGACGATTCACGACTGGTGGCGCGTCGCCCTCCGGGAGCTTCCGACGGGAATTGCGCTCGGTGCGTTCCTGGGCCTCATCGGCATACTGCGCATTACGATCTGGCAGAATCTCGGCCTGTGGAACTATGGGGCGCACTGGGAGCTCATCGCGGCGACGATTGGCCTGTCGCTCATCGGCATCGTGACGTTCGGGTCGATGGCGGGTTCGATGTTGCCATTCATTTTGCGGCGCATCGGCTTCGATCCAGCCAGTGCGTCGGCGCCGCTCGTCGCGACGCTCGTGGACGTGGGCGGTCTCGTCATCTACTTCACGGTGGCGGTGCTGGTGCTCGGCGGAACGCTCTTGTGACGAGTAGGGAGCGGTCGACATCACGCGCTACGCTGCTCGTCGTCTTCAGCGCGTGTTGTTTCGGCTCCATCCCGATCCTGATCACGCTGGCGATTGGCAGCGGCGCGCGGCTGATCGATGCGCTCGTCTGGCGCTACGCCATCGCCGCGGTGTTGCTCGTCGTCGTGAGCGGTGGGGTACGCGCGACGCGCGCTGCGGGGCAGCGCGCGATTCCGTTGCTCGTGCTCGCCGGCGGCGGCCAGGCGGCGATCGCATTCGTGAGTCTATCGGCGCTCAAGTACATCCCCGCCGCATCGTTGACGTTTCTCTTCTACACGTATCCAGCGTGGATTGCGGCCATCGCTGCCATCCGCGGCACCGAGCGATTGACGAGGCCACGGGTCGGAGCGTTGGCGTTGTCGCTCGTGGGCCTCGCACTGATGGTGGGTATGCCCGGCACCGGCGGGTTACATCCGATCGGCGTGGCGCTCGCGCTTTCGGCGGCGCTGCTGTACGCGCTCTACATCCCGATGATCAACCACCTCGGCAAGGATCTTCCGCCGGCGGTGACCTCTACGTATGCGGCAGCCGGTGCGGCCGCGGTGTTGATCGCGGCGTCGCTCTTTCAGGGTGGGCCACGCTTCGAGCTGTCGTCGCTGGCGTGGTTGTCGATCGGGACGCTCGCCGTGTTGTGCACGGTGTTGGCATTCCTTGCGTTCCTGCGCGGACTCGCGGTGATCGGTCCGGTACGAACGGGGATCATCAGCACCGTGGAGCCATTCTGGACGGCGCTGCTTGCCGGTGTGGTACTTGGGCAACCGATCGGTCCTCGCACGTTGTCGGGTGGGCTAGTGATCGCCGCCGCGGTGATCGTCATTCAGATCGGCCATCGTGCATCGTTGGCGACGCCGGTGGAGTAGGGCGGCGCTGCGGAAGAGCAGGTCCCTTGACTGCGCTCGGGACGACAACCCTCGAGTTCGCTCGCGACCACCAGGACCCGACGAGCTCGCTGACATCAGCACGATGCGTGCGGTGTAGTTGCAGTTGCGCGGTTCAGTTGGATCGCGCTGCGACTCACCCGCAACGGAGCTCAGCAGCATGCATTTCTCTTTTCGTCTCATTCCAGCGCTCGGCATTCTCGTCGCCACGAGCGCTTGCGCCTCACTGAACAAGAAGGAGTCTGGCGCCATCATCGGCGCGGCGGCGGGCGGCGCAGTTGGCGCAGCCGTCGGCAACGCCAACGGCTCGACAGCCAAGGGCGCCATCATTGGTGCGGCGGTCGGGGGAGCGGCGGGGGCCGTCATCGGCCACCAGATGGATCAGCAGGCGAAGGAGATCAAGCAGAACATTCCTGGGGCCATCGTCGAGCGCGTCGGTGAAGGGTTGCAGGTGACGTTCGAGTCCGGCCTGATGTTCGATTACGACTCCGACGTCGTGCGGGCCGAGGCACAGCAGAATCTCGCGACGTTCGCAAAGAGCCTCGACAAGTATCCGGGCACGAACGTGCTGATCGTCGGCCACACTGACGACAAGGGCACGGACGAGTACAACCAGACGCTGTCAACGCAGCGCGCCACCGCAGCGGAGAACTATCTCGTGGGCCAGGGGGTCACGCGCGCGCGCCTCCGCTCGACGGGCCGTGGTGAAGCCGAGCCGGTGGCGACGAACGACACCGATGCGGGTCGTCAGCAGAATCGCCGCGTCGAGATCGCGATCTACGCAGGCGAGACGTTGAAGGCGCAGGCGCTCAAGTCCGGGCTGTAAGCATCTCGCCCGAATCAGTGGGCTCGACCGCGCCCGTGGCTGGCTTCCATGCATTGGAGCCAGCCACCTGCGTGAGCGGGTTGGCTTCCTTCGGCATTCCGATGATACCCTGCTCCAGCCACGCGTGGTCGCCGGCCAGTACGCGCCCCGCGACCTGGTAGATGCGCTTGTCGTTCTTGCCGTAGAAGCGCTTGAAGTTGGCGGCGATGCGCTGGCGCGCCTCACGACAGAACAGGTCCGCCAACTCGATCGCTTCCTTGTTTCCCTGCTTCGCGAGCATCCGCGCGCGGACGCAGGTGGCCGTCATCGCAAAGAGGTCGGCGCCGATGTCCACGGCGCGGAAGAGCACCATCTGCCGCCTCTCGAGCTTGGGCCCGAAGCGCGCCATCGCGTGAAAGAGCGTCCGCCCGAGATGACGCGTCGCGCGCTCCGCCCATCGCAAATGCTTCGCGAGCGCACCGAACTCCCGATACGTGACGACCGGCACGACCCCGCGTCCAAACCAGCGTGCCGCGTACCAGAGCGGATAGAACTTCGCGACGCGGCCGAGCGCGCCGAGCTTGGCGCCGAACGACGCCTTCTTGTCGACGAGTGCGAAGGCTGTCTTGAAGTGATGATCGACGGCCTCGCGCGCGATGAACAGCCGCATGATCTCCGACGAGCCCTCGAAGATCAGGTTGATGCGGAAGTCGCGCATCGCACGTTCGACCGCGATAGGCTGTTCACCACGTGCGCGCAGCGAGTCGGCCGTCTCGTAGCCACGGCCGCCGCGAATCTGCAGCGTGTCGTCGACGATGCGCCATCCGGTCTCCGTGTTCCACATCTTCGCGATGGCCGCTTCGAGCCTGATGTCGTAGTTCCCGCGCTCCGCGAGCGCGACCGCCAACTCGGCCACCGACTCCATGGCAAACGTGTTCGCCGCCATGAGCGCGAGCTTCTGCGCCACCGCCTCGTGCTTGCCGATGGGCTGCCCCCATTGCACGCGTTCGTTGGCCCAGGTGCGCGCGATCTGGAGCATCGCCTTGCCGCCGCCAGCGCAACTCGCGGGCAACGTCAGGCGTCCGGTGTTGAGCGTGACCAATGCCAGCTTGAGTCCCTTGCCTTCTCCCCAGAGAATGTTCTCGCTGGGCACGCGCACGTTCGTGAAGCTGATGACGCCGTTCTCGATGGCCTTGAGCCCCATGAAGCGGCAGCGATGCAACACCTCGACGCCGGGCGCATTCGCCTCGACGATGAACGCCGTGATCTGCTTCTTCCGCGACTTGCCGTCGACGATGGCGTCCGGTGTGCGCGCCATGACGACGAGCAATTCGGCTCGCGTGCCATTGGTGCACCAGAGCTTCTCGCCATTCAGCGTCCAATAGGTGCCATCGGCGCTCGGCGTCGCTGTCGTTTTCAGGTTCGCAGGATCGGAGCCCGCGTCGGTCTCGGTGAGCGCGAACGCGGAGATCGCGCCCTTGGCGAGCCGAGGAAAGAAGCGTCGCTTCTGTTCGGCCGTCCCGAAGAGTTTGAGCGGCTGCGGTAGTCCAATGGACTGGTGTGCCGACAACAGCGCCGTGAGCGAGCCATCCTTGCTCGTCACCATCTGCATCGCGCGTGTGTAGCTGGTGTACGAGAGGCCAAGACCGCCGTATTCGACGGGAATCTTGATGCCGAACGCGCCCATCTCGCGCAGGTCCTGCACGTGGTCTTCGGGAATCTCGCCTGTGCGATCGATCATGTCCGAATCGATGCGCTCGAGGAACACCCGCAGCTTGATGAAGAACGACCGTGCACGCGCCGCTTCTTCCGCATCCTCTTCGTGCACCGGATGCGGATGGATCAGGCCCAGCTTGAAGCGACCGAGAAAGAGCTCACGAACGAAGCTCGGGCCCGACCAATCGCTCTCGCGTGCTGCTTCGGCGACGTCGCGGGCCTCCTGTTCGGAGGCGAGACCTGCGGGATGCTCGGCCATGGGACGCTCGTGTTGGACGTGAAGGTGAAGCTACTGCGCGACTCCTTGGGATGCATCGCCCGGGCCGTGCCGCTTTGTGCGTTCGCGCCGAACGACGATGCCCGCGCCGACGAGTGCGATGAGCGCGAAGGAGAACCACTGGCCGGCGTAGCCGCGGTGCGGTCCGTCGTCGAGAACAGGCAGATCGCGGCGCGCAGGGTGGCTCAAGTCAGCGGTGTCGCCAACGACCACGAGATAGAAGGGCGCCAGCGGATAGGGTATCTTCGACGCAACGTCAGCGCGCCCGACGCGGCGGATGACTCGCGGATTCGACGCCGTAGTGATCGCCGTGTCGGTGCCGAACAGTTCGACGAACCCGGCGACGCGGGCGACGTCGCCCTCACGCCACCTGCGCTGGTCGACGGAACTCCCATCCGGCGAGTAGACCCACCCACGGTCGACGAGCACCGCCGTGTCGGATCCCGGCATGCGAACGGGGGTGAGCAGCTCGACTCCCGGCGATCCGCGCCTCGTTCGATTGGACAGGATGAGCTCATTGTCGTAATCGAAACGCCCGTCCACGGTGGCGGCCCGGTAGTGCGCGGCGCCCGTGTCCCTGGCCAGCTGCAACAGTGGCATCGGGTTGCTCAGGCGCGCATGGATGATCGTCGCGTTCCATGCCTGCCGTTCGTGAAGTCGCTCGACCTGCCACAGGCCGAGCCGGATGAAGAGGATGGCGGAGGCTAGCGCGAAGGCGCAGAAAACGACGATTCGTCGAGGCATATCGGATACTAAACCTCCTCTGGCAAGGCGTCACCGGGCACATCTGTTGCACGTCGTTTGCAATTGCATGAAGGCCGACGCTAATTGTCGCCATGTCAATTAGGGCTAAAATGGAGTCAGCGCCGTTCCAAGCCACTATGGGCAGCATGGCGGTGACGTACGAGTCGATGGGACTCGGTACGAGCTCCGGTCACGCCGTCCAGTTTTATGTCGACGACGCATTTCTCGTCAGTTCGGTCGGAGACTATCTCGCGGCGGGTCTCGCGATTGGACAGCCGGTGGTCGCGGTTGCGACGGAAGAACACCGCAGAGGCATCGAGGAGCATCTTCGCAACCGGGGATTCGACGTCGAGCGCGCCGTGCAGCGGAGTCAGCTCCGCCTCATCGACGCCGGGGAGCTGCTCGCGTCGTTCATGGAGAACGGACATCCGAACGGTGCACTCTGCCGGGCGTCGATCGGCGGCATCCTCAGCGCGTATCATCGCAACATTCCGCGCGTGACGGTTCGGGTCTTCGGCGAGATGGTGGACGTACTGTGCCGCGCCGGTAACATCGACGGCGCGCTCGAGGTCGAGGAGCTGTGGAACGAGTTGGCGCAGACGTACAGTTTCTCGCTCCTCTGCGGATACTCGATGCGCACGTTCGCAAGTGACGCACACACGGAATGCGTCGCATCGATCTGTGGGCAGCATGCGCACGTCATTCCCACCGAGCGCTATCTCGAAGTGGCGAAGGGCGCGCAAATGCGGGAGATCGCGTTGTTGCAGCAACGAGCGCAGGCGCTCGAGGCCGAGGTGCGTCGCCGCGATGAGCGGGAGCAGTCGCTGCGCGTGGCATTGTCGAAGGCGGAGGCGGCGAATCGCGCAAAGAACCAGTTTCTCTCCGTGATGAGCCACGAGTTGCGGACGCCGCTCAACGCCATCGGCGGACATGTACAGCTCGTCGAGATGGAAGTGCTCGGCCCGATCAATGACCGTCAGCGGGATTCGTTGGCGCGAGTGCAGCGCAGCCAACGGCATCTGCTGGGGCTGATCAACGACGTGCTCAACCTCGCGCGACTCGACGCGTCGCAGGTCCAGTACACGGCGGAGCCGGTGCCGCTGGCCGCCCTCATCGTCGACGTCGTCGAGCTGGTCGAGCCGCTGTTCAAGGCGAGCGCGCTCGTGTGCTCCGCCGTGCACGCCGACGATTCAGCGCCGGTGGCGCGGGCGGATCGCGACAAGGTGCGACAGGTGTTGCTCAACCTTCTCGGCAATGCCGCGAAGTTCACGCCAGCCGGCGGCGGCGTGACCGTGCGAACGATCGACCTTCCGGATTGCATGGTCGCGATCGAAGTGAGCGACACTGGAGTCGGAATGCCGGCTGACAGACTCGACGCCGTATTCGAACCGTTCGTGCAAATCGCGGGTGCGGCAGCCGATCAAAAGGACGGCGTCGGACTCGGACTCGCGATCAGTCGCAAGCTCGCGCGCGGCATGAGTGGCGACCTTCACGTCAGAAGTACCCTCGGCGTGGGATCGACGTTCACGCTCACCCTGCCGCGCTGCTGAGCCTTCAGCGTGCGGCGGCCACCTGGACGTCGAAGCCGGTGGTGTGCACGCGACCCTGCGCGCGGACCTGCACGTACACGCGATAGCGCCCCGCCGTGGGGAACGCGTACGGAAATCGAATCTCTCGCAGCTGAATGGGCGCTGCTGCGTGAGTCATCGTCGTCGAGTCGAAACGCAGGCGTCCGTCGCTCGTGGTGTCGCCGCGATCGCGCATGGCGAAGACCTGCTCCGACGCCATCGACGACGTGCCACTTGGGTGCAGATGGATGAACACCTTGCCGTCCTCACGCACGACGACCGCGTGCCCGTTCATGCCAAGATAGGGCTCGATGCTCGCGGGCTCGCCCTTCCTGTCCGTGACGCCGATTCGCAGCACGCCAGGCTGATTTGCCGCCACGGCGTCGGGACCGTTCCAGAACATGTACAGCTGACCGTCGTGACCGCGGATCTCCTTCATCGCTCGGCTCACCGGCAGCACCTGGTCGAAGGACCAGGCATCATCGTCGCTGAGTTGGCGCACACCGCTCGAGTCCAGCGGGGCACGTATCGCGAATGAGTCGACCAACGTGCGCTGAAAGCCGCTCTCGTGCACGATGTCGGAGAAGATGCGATATCGGCCCGCCGGCAGCGGAGGCAGTGCGATCGACAGCGTCGTGAGGCCGATGAGCGCCGGATGCAGATGCGCAAAGACGAAGGGCGAGTCGACACCCACGACGAACATGTGCGCCATCTTGCCGTGATCAGGCATGAGCGGCGTGACGTTGCCCGCGCGCCATGTGGGATCGGTGACCGTCTGCGTGAGCGTCGCAACTCCGTCGACGACGTGCACGCTGCTCTTCGTCGGCACGGGTCGATAAAGGGTGCGGCGGTAGCGCGCTGCCTCTGATCGCCACCAGTTCGCGCCGCCGAGGACGATGAGCGCCATCACCGGCACGGCGATGATCGCAGCGCGTCGTCCGCGACGACGCACGTCGGTCGATACGATCGCACCAGGCGCGACCTGGCTCTCTCCAGCCGCCAAGTGCACCGTCGTGATCACACCGGCGACCAGCAACGATCCGAGGACGAAGAGCAGCACCGTGAGGAATGGGCTGAGCGCGAGCTGGCCAGTCGCAACGGACGCGACGGGGACAATAGCCGTTCCGGTGCCGCGTGGTCCGACGACAGTGACGTGCACGCTGTACGACCCGGACGCCATGAGCCACAGCTTGCCAGTGTAGTCACCCGGTGTTCCTGGCACGCGCGACGCATCGTCGCCCACCGGCGCACCCTTCGATCCCGCGCGCCAGAACACCGGCCGCACGACGACTCTCGTCGCCGTCGTATCGGCGACTCGCACGAACACTTCGGCGATGCCGGGTACGACCTGCGGTGGACGAATGGAGACGTCGATGGCGTAGGGACCGGCCGTACCCGCATAGTAGACGTCGGGGCTTCCAACATGCGCGGCGAGCAACACGACCATCGCGAGCGCCGCGACGATGCGCGGCGCACGATGCAGCAATGCACTCACCGCTGGACCTTCATCATCCATCGTCCGCGCATCAGGCCCACGAAGCTCGCGAACGTGGCGAACATCAGCGCGACGAGTGCGTCGACGACCGGTGGCCAGTCGGTTGGTGAAGAGCGGCGGTACTGGAAGGCAAACCGCTCCGACGCGACGCTCTGCCAGTAGACGTAGTTGTCGGCGTGGAAGAACCAGTTGCGGCCGTGCGTCATCAGGACGTCCGCAAAGGGCCAGTGCGACACGAAGAGCGTCACGAGAAACGCAGTACCCATCGCCGCCGCCGCGGGCAATGCGCGCCACGTGCGCACGCGTCGCCATGCGAGGTCGATGGCGAGCGCCGGCACCACGAGGAGCAGCGGGAAGTCGAGCGGCACGTAGTGCGTGATGTCGCGATAGATGGGGCCGAGCTTCGGTACGGCGGGAAAGAGCATGAGGACCCAACTCGTCACGAGGAGCACGATCATGTAGATCGCCGCCGCGGTTGTCGCGGGCCAACGGCTGCGTCCCGCCACCGCGGTGGCGACGAGTACGAGAGGCAACGTCAGCGACAGTGCACGATAGAACGCGCCGGAGTGCATCAGGCTGCGGTCCGACCACTCGAGCAGGAAGATCGCGAGGATGCTCACAAACAGTCCGCTCGAGAGCGCATACAGCCGTCCGGCGATGACGCGCGTGTCCGAGTCGTTGCGATTCTGGAGCGCGAGCGTTCGCATGATCGCGCCAGTGACGATGCCCATCATCCCGAGGCCGAGCAGGATGTGCGGCGGGCTGATGATGCGGACGTCGAGACCGTAAGCGTTGTGCCACCAGTCGTCGAATGGCGCCGACGTGAGCATCGCGCCGCAGCCGAGGATGGAGATCCATGCACCGAGTGGTGCACGAAAACCCCAGAACGAGACAGCGCTCGCCTTCTCTGCATCGGTGCCGCGAAAGGTCGTGTAGAGCGCGAGTCCACCGGAGCCGAGGCCGGCGATGAGTCCACCGCCCTGGATGAGCAGATGCGCGGGGGTCCAGAACGTGTCGCGTCCGATGGACATGTGCCACGAGATGTCCCAGATCAGCCCGACGACCACCATCGAAGCGGCGACGACGCACGCATAGACGTGCCATGCGAACGCGTGCGTTCCCGCGTCCACGTGTTCGCGTGGCCGAGTGTAGGTGGTGGCGAGACTACCGATCGTCGTCGACATCGTCAGAAGAGTGACATCTGCTCGCCCAACGACTCCGGACCCACCGGCGCCTGGCCGAGCAAGAGCTGCAACTCGCGCGCACTCTGCGGCGAGTGTCCGGCAAAGTGATTGTTCACGTAGCCGTACACCTTCACGCGCACCTTCGCGAGCGTCGCCAGAACTTCCGACCACTGCTCGAGCTCGCGCGAACGGTCGATCTGGATGCGCGAGTAGTCGACGATCTCGCGGTTGCCACCCATCCATCGGAAATAGATGAAGTCGGCCGTCGGCCGCTTTGCGAGCGCGAGCATCTGCTTGCGCGGAATCCATCGCGCATCCGTGATCGTGAGCGCGACACCATGCTCGGCGAGCAATGCGAGCACGCCGTCGTTGATCCATCCACGCTGGCGAAACTCGATGGCGAATTTGATGTCGCGCGGCAGCGTGGGAAGAAGGTTCGCCAGCGCCGGCAGTTCCACCGGGCCGAAGTCCGGCCCGAGCTGGATGAGCACGGGACCGAGCTTCACGCCGAGCTCACGCGCGCGATCGAAGAATTCTTCCGCGATGTGCGCGCTGTCGCGCAGACGTCGTTCGTGCGTGATCTCCTGAGGCAGCTTCAGCGCGAAGGTGAATCCAGGCGGTGTTCGATCGTACCAGCCACGTACCGTCTTGACCGGTGGTATCGCATAGAACGTCGAATCGACTTCGACCGTCTCGAAGGCACGCGCATAGACGGTGAGATACTCCGCGGGGCGTGTGCCCGGTGGATAGAAGGGCCCAACCCACGCATCGTAGTTCCAGCCCTGCGTGCCGAGGCGAAGCCGCGAAGTCATGGTGAGAATCGGCGGCGCCGACCTCTAGCTGTCAAGCTCGGCAGCTTTCGCATGTGTTGCGGCGCGGGTCCCAAATTTGCCTTTACCCCGGACATAACTCACATCACCCATTGGAGGCTCGCATGGATAATCGCGACACGACCGACGGAAAGATCGAGCGCGCGAAGGACTCTGCCCTCGGAAAGCACGATAGCAATCCGAGCCATGTCGACGAAGCCGGAGAAGCGGTTGGCGGAATCGGCGGTGTGTTGGCAGGCGCAGCCATTGGCTCCGCGATCGGCCCGGTTGGCACGATCATCGGCGGTATTGCTGGTGCTGTCGGTGGTTGGTGGAGTGGACGTGCGGTCACGGAAGCGGCGTCCAAGATCTCGACGGACGACGACGACTACTATCGCGGTCACTACGAGTCATCGACGACGAAGCTCGGCGATCGCTCGTACGACGACGTTCGGCCGGCCTACCAGCTCGGCCAGGTTGCCGCGCACAATCCGGATTACGCGAACAAGCCGTGGAAGGACGTCTCGGGCGACCTCCAGCGTGGCTGGACGGACGACCAGACGAAGAAGTACGGCGACTGGAACACGGTAAGCAACTACGCGGGCGAAGGCTACACGCGTGGTCGCTCGGCCGTCGGCGCCGCGGCAGCCGGCACGGCGAACGCCGCGAAGGATGTGGGCAACAAGGCAGCGAACGTCGTCGACGACATGAAGGATCGCGTCGACGGCAACCCCGCCTCCAAGCCCGGCAAGGATTCGACGGACTCTACCCGTCGCGTCAACAGCTGACGATCGACCGGCGCTGCAAGGCGCTAGCGGTACGTCTCGAAGAACCCCGCTCCCTTCCCGGCGAGCGGGGTTCCTCGTATCCGCCCGGAAATCGTCGCGGTTCCCTTCATCTGCACGAAGTACGGCCGTGCGAGATCCCTCGCGTCGAGTCCTTCTCCACGTTCGACGGCGGAGCCGCGTGTGTCGGTCGCCGAGGCGTCTTCGATAGCGAGCGTCAGGCGCAACGTGTCCGCTCCGCGTATGTCCACGAGTTCGGCCGTGGACGGCGTCCGAATCGTCGCTCGACCCACTCGCGTAAAGCGACTGTCGACATAGCGAACCTCCCGCGGACGGAAGACGCCGAGGAATCCCGACTTGTCCACGAGATAGACGAACAGCGGCTGCGCGACGCCGACGCTATCGGGTTGGTCCACGCGTCCATACAGCAACGTGTAATCGCCGGCGCGCGCCGCACCCCATTCCCACGATACGCCACGCCATACACCCCAATTGTGGTCGTGGTAGGCCTGCACACCTTCATAGGCTCGGCAGACGCCGCTCACGCAAAGCGAGCCCGTTGCAGCGGCGCGTAACGCCGGCACGACGTACCCGCTCACGATGCCTGTGGTGATGGACGCGCCCGGGAAGTACGCGCCCGGTGACGGCGCTACGTCAAGATCGAGCGTAAGTGGAATGCCCGTTGCGTCCTCACGCGTCAGCGCGTGAACGACATAATGCCCGTTCGGCAGCACGTCCACGCGCGACTCGCCGATGCGGAGATTCGCGTCGTCTGTCGAGAAGCGCACGGCCTTCGACGGCGCGGACGCGGTGAACCGGCGCGACGGTTTCCCCTGCTCGTGCAGTGTGACGAGCACCTGCCCTCCCCACGTGCCGGTGCTGCTGCCCACTTCGCCCGCGAGGATGAACGAAGCGAACGCCCATTGCTTCGCGTCCGGTGAGATGACGTTGAAGTAGTGCCACTCCGCCCAGCTCTTGTCGCCGGCGGCCTGCGCCGGTGGCAGATGGAAGTGATCGATTTCGTGACGCAGCTCCGCCGGACTCGGCGAGCGCCACCGGCGGTCGAGCGAATCGTCAGCCCACTCGCCGGCACTGACATTCGGTGCGGCGCCCACGGCGCGCGTCAGCGACGGGATGTCGCCACCAGCGCGAACGGGGATCTCGCGTCCATTTGGCACGCGCAGGTACACCAGCTTTCCTTCGATCTGTGGTGCGACCGCGGTGACCTCTGCGCTCAGCCTCGGCGACGCGAGCAGCTGGCGATAGATGAATCGCGCGTGGTCGATGGAGAAGAACATGCCGCCGAGCCCACCTGTCTTCATCACCTCGACGTCGACGCCCTCTGGAAGCACGGTGATGGACCCCCCACCGACGAGCTTTTCGTCCTTCGCCTGATCGAGCAGGGCTTCGCCGACCGAGAGCAGCACGATCATCGTCGCGACGCCGACACTGAAGCCGAAGAGCAGGAACAGCGTGCGCCACGGGTTGAGCGTGAGATTCCGGACGGCGAGCAGGCGGATCATCGCGCGCGTTCATCGCGGAGGATGGCACCGTCGCGCATGTGGATAACGCGACGCGCAGCGCTCGCGAGGTCCTCATCGTGCGTGACGACGAGAATCGTCGTGCCATCGGCATTCAGTCGCTCGAACAGCGCGATCATCTCCGCGCCGGTGCGGGCATCGAGCTCACCGGTGGGCTCGTCGGCGAGGAGGAGGCTGGGCGCGTTGGCAAGCGCGCGCGCGATCGCGACACGCTGTTGCTCGCCGCCGGACAGCTGCGACGGCCGGTGCTTTTCACGGGCGCCGAGTCCCACGTAGTCGAGCAGCGCGCGCGCCCGCTCTCGCCGGGTGGCGCCCTTCATCCCGGCTTCGGCGAGGGGCAGCTCGATGTTCTCGCGCGCCGTGAGCGCCTGCATGAGGTAGAACCGCTGAAAGACGAACCCGATGCGGCGCAGCCGAAACTCCGTCGCCTTGGCGTCGGGGAGTTGGTCGACGCGATCTCCACCGATGGAGACGGTGCCCGACGTCGGGCGGTCGATGACGCCGATGAGATTGAGCAACGTGCTCTTGCCGCAGCCGGAGGGACCGACGATTGCGGCGTAGTCGCCCGCTTCGACGTCGAACGTCACGCCACGCAATGCGGGGACGCGCTCGTCGCCCATGGGATACTCGCGCACCAGCTCTCGCACTTCGACGAGCGCACTCATCCCACCGCCTCCTGCCGCAGCGTGGTCGCGATGGGAAGCGACGCGCTGCGCCACGAGGGATAGACGGCCGCGAGCACACCGCTCAGAGCGAGAAGCCCCAGCGCCGTCCAGGCCGAACGCGGTTGAAAGAGAAAGAAGTCGATGCGCTCGGGGACGCCGGGGAATCGCGAGAGGATGGAATTGAGGTATCGCGCCGTCACCAGGCCAAGGGCGAGTCCGAGTGGCGACGCCGCAAGCATCATCGCCGCCGCCTCCGACACGATCTGCGCGACCACGCGCCAGCGCCGAACACCGATAGCGCGCATCACGGCGATCTCGCCAATGCGCTCATTCACCGAGACGGTGACGAGCGTCGTGACGAGCAGGAAGCCGACGACCAGGCTCACCGCGCCGAGGATGACAGCGAGTTGGCGAAAGTAGCTGAGCCGCTCGTCGACCTGCTTCAACGCTTCGGCTGTCGAGATGACGTTCACGCGAGGGAACTGTTTGACCACATTGGCGCGCATCGCTTCGACGTCCTGATTCGCACCGATGCGGACCATCATCAGCGAGACAGGCTTCTGCGCTTCGCGACCCTGCATGGCACGCAGTGTCGCGATCGGGACCGCGGCGCCTTTCTGCTCGCTCGCCATGTAGACGAATCGCGCGCGTCCGACGATGTGCAGCGCGCGCGCGCCGGCAAGCGATCGCAGTTGGGAGTCGTAGCCGGTTCCTGCCTGCACCGTGTCACCGACGCTGCGTCCAATCGCCCGGAGGAGCGCGTCGTTGGCGACCATTTCGTTGTCGCTCCTCGGCTGCCGGCCACCGACGAGCTCATAGTCGCCCTCGACCTCTGGAATGACGCCGAGCACCGACGTGGCAACGGTGGTTGCACCGGCGGGAATGTGCAGCTGTCCGCCGAGCACCGGACTCACGGCGATGACTCCGGGCATGGCGTGCAGCGCGGTGACGATGGAATCTCCGTCACGGATGGTCGCCTCGGTATCGAAGGGAAGCGTGCCCTTTGGTGCGATGCGCAGTTGAAAACCCTGCGATACCAGGAGGCTGCGAAAGGACTCCCGCATTCCGCTCGACAGCATCACCATGTCGAGCAGCATCGCCGCGCTGACGGCGACGCCGAGAATCGCGAGCACGGTCCGCGCGCGATGACGGAGTAGCGAGGCGGCAGCGAGGGTGAACAGCATGTCGCTAGCGACCGAACAGCATGAGCGGCGGCGTGCGCACGAGTCGTCGCGCGGCGAGCCAGCCCGCAGCAATGCCGAGGACGAGCGAGAGCGACACCGCGAGGAGCACGACGTCGCCAGTGACGATCGAGAACTTCACGGGCGACCGGTACACGCTCTGGTAGTGTGTGTTCACGATCCACGAGGTGAGTGCGCCGAAGCCGACGCCGACGATGCTGCCAAAGACGGCGATGCCAGTCGCCTCGAGCACGACGCCCTTGACGATCGTGCCACCAGAGATCCCCATGAGGCGAAGCGCAGCAACGTCGCGACGGCGCTCGTCGACCTTGAGGAGCATGATGCACAGCAGGAAGATCGCGCTTGCCACGATGGTGATCACGCCGATCGCCCGATGAAAGCGCGAGACGACGGCGAACGTGGCGGACGTCTGCACGGCGATGTCGCGCGAGCGGTGTGCGTGGAAGCCGAACGCCGCTGCATTGATGCGTTCCTGCGCTGCAGGGATGGCCTGCTCCGACGGCGTGGCAACGGCAAAGCGGTCCACGCGGTCGCCATAGCCAAGGAGCGACTGCAACTGCGTGAGGTGCAGGCGAATCTTGTACTCGCCGCGCGCGATCTCGGCGGGATCGGCGCCGCGACGGACGATGGCGCCGATGATGGCGTGCTCGCCGGAGTCGCCGGGCGTTGCGCTCAATGTGACTCGGTCGCCGATGTGAAGGCCGGCGTCGGCGGCGAGTCGCTCGTCGATGGCAATCTTGCGCGCGGTGTCCTGCGGTGTTGCGAGGGCGAGCGCGAGCAGGAATGTGGGCCAGATCATGCTGAAGAGTAGCGGTTTAGTCGTCCGGTGATCCGCGCGCGACGCAGGCTGCGCGAAGACAAGAAACACACAGTAACCGCCGCTGCTGCGTGGGTCTGCGTGACGAAGCCTGCGTCCTTCTGCGTTGCGTAGTGGGGCGTTTGCCGGAGTGTACGTGCCGATTACCTCTCGCGTGTCACTCAGCGTTTGCGCACTGAGGTCACCCAATTCGCCGTATCAGCCAACGCATTCCGACTTGCCTCGAGGGAATACGACGGCGACGCCATGGCCGAGATGCCGCGCTTCACCAGCCACGTACCGAGGCCGATCTCCAGTGAGCCGGTGACGAGCGCACCGATCCACATGTGTCCGTTGGCGAGACGTCCGATCAGTGTCGTCAGGAACAGCGTGAGCGCGACGAACACGATGACCCCGACGCCGAAGGCGAGCGCCATCCAGAGCACGCCGCGAGCGGCACGATGCAGGCTATCGGTCGCGTCGATCTTCGCAAGACGCACCTCGTCCGCGACGAGACGCTTCGAGTCCTGGGTGAGACGACGTATGAGATCGGGGATCCCGAGATCGGGATCGCCCCGGACCGGTGCCGCAGCCATGTATTCCTCCTTCGGTGCAGGCCCAGCAGGAGGCAAAGACTATTCCCCGGTGCTTCTCACTCGGAGATGGGCTCGACGAACACCTGATTCGCCAGCGCGACGCCGATCGCGCGCTGCGCGCCTCCTCCAGCGTCGTCGATCCAGAGCGTGATCGGCCCATCGAATGGCGCCCTGTCGAGCACCCGGACGAGCGCTCCTGGCCGGATGCCGAGCTCGGCGAGGTACCGCAACCGTTCCGCGTCCTCGTCCTGCATGCGCCGGACGCGCACGCGGTCGCCCTGCCCCATCTCGGCCAGACTGCGCAGTGTGCTCTCCTCCACTCGGCCGTCGCGTGTCGGAATCGGTGCGCCGTGCGGGTCGTGCAGCGGATTGCCGAGTGCGTCCGCCATTCGCTCGATCAACTCCTCGGACGCGGCGTGCTCGAGACGTTCCGCCTCCTCGTGCACGCGATCCCACGGAAGCCCAAGCACCTCGGTGAGGTAGCACTCGAGGATGCGGTGGCGGCGGAGGGTGCGCAACGCGGCGTGGCGCCCGTCGCTGGTGAGACGTACACCCCGGTAGGGCTCGTGCGTGATGAGCCCCTGATCGGCGAGGCGACGCACCATCCCGCTCACCGACGCCGCCGACACACGCAGCTGCACCGCGATGTCGTTGGTGGCCGCCGGCTCGCCGACCCGCTCGAGATCGTAGATCGCCTTGAGGTAATCCTCGACCGGACCCGAGAGAGGCGGCGCGACGGGATCGCTCATCAGACCTGCCGCAGGCCCCGCTTCACGCCACGCACCATGAGCACCGGCACCGTGACCCGATGCCGTACGTCGTTCGCGACGCTGCCGCGAATGAGATCCTGCACGCCCTTGTGTCCGTGTGTGCTCATCGCGACGAGGTCGCACGCCTCGCGGAGCACCGCCGCCGCGATCTCCGCGGCGGGATCGCCCCCGGCGAGAATGCACTCCACCGCCAGCCCCGACTCCTCGAGGGTGTCGGCCTGCGACTCGATGTACTCGCGGTCGTCCTTCATCTCCGCGCTTTCGCTCAGCACGAGCTGCTGCTGGTTGCGCGCCGCCCAGCCGTCGGCGACGTGAATGAAGACGACGGACGCCTTGCAGTAGAGCGCGAGCTCCCGCACGTGCGTGATGATGGCGTCATCGTACTCGGAGTGCTCGAGCGGAACGAGAATGCGGTTGTACATGGCGGCGGGTAACCCGAATCAGGTAGGGCAGCAGCGAGCGACTCGCCTAGGCGAGCCACTCTCGCAGGGTCTGGAACAGCAGCCATACGTTGAGCGTCGCGATGACCGTCGCAACCGAATAGGCCATCACCTTGAGCCACAGCGGATTCACGAACTCACCCATCTTCAGCTTGTTCGACGTGAACATTACCAGCGGGAATACGGCGAACGATAGCTGCAGGCTGAGAATCACCTGGCTGAGGATGAGCAGCTTGGCGGTGCCGGACTCGCCGCCCATGATGGCGACGATCACGGCCGGCACGATGGCGATGAGGCGCGTGATCAACCGCCGCAGCCAGGGGCGTAGCCGGATGTTGAGAAATCCTTCCATGACGATCTGGCCGGCCAGCGTGCCGGTGAGCGTCGAGTTCTGGCCGGACGCCAGCAGCGCGAGGGCGAACACTGTACTGGCGCCGGCGCCGAGCAACGGCGTCAGCAGCTTGTACGCATCCTGGATCTCCGCGACGGCGGAGTTGCCGCTCGTGTGAAAGCTCGCCGCGGCCACGATGAGGATCGCCGCGTTGATGAAGAGGGCAAAGGACAGGGCGATCGTCGAGTCGATGAAGGCGTAGCGCACTGCCTCACGACGACCTTCGGCGTTCTGCTCGTACCGTCGCGTCTGCACGATGGACGAGTGCAGGTAAAGATTGTGCGGCATCACCGTGGCGCCGAGAATGCCGATGGCGATGTAGAGCTTCTCCCGGTCGGTGATGATCCCGAGCGTGGGGATGAAGCCCTTGGCGACGCCGGCCATGTCGGGACGGGCGAGCACCAGCTCGAAGGCGAAGCAGACGCCCACGGTGGCCACGAGCGTGATGACGAGTGCCTCGAGGACACGAACGCCCTTGTTCTGCAGGTACAAGAGCAGCAGGACGTCGAGCGCCGTGATGGCGACGCCAACAGGCAGCGCGATACCGAACAGCAGGTTGAGCGCGATGGCCGAGCCGATCACTTCCGCCAGGTCACACGCGGCGATGGCGATCTCGCAGAGAAACCAGAGTCCCCAGACGACCGGTGTGCTGTAGTGATCTCGACAGGCTTGGGCGAGGTCACGTCCGGTGACGATGCCGAGTTTCGACGCGAGTCCCTGGAGGAGGACCGCCATCAGGTTCGAGATGAGGATGACGCTGAGCAGCGTGTATCCGAACCTCGATCCGCCGGCGAGATCGGTGGCCCAGTTGCCAGGGTCCATGTAGCCGACCGCGACGAGATAACCGGGTCCGGCGAAGGCCAGCATCTTTCGCCACGTCGAGCGTCCGCCAATCGGGACACTGCGGTAGACCTCGGCAAGGCTTGGCGCGACTCGCGCTCGCCTCCAACCGGTGTCCGGAGGTAGCGGCTCCGGCTCCGGGATTCGCGTAGATCGTTTCGCAGTCATGGTTTACCGAGATAGTGCTTGCTCAGGGCATCATTATTTAGGATTGCCTAAACATATTCTGAGCCGACCATAACGCAAGAGTTTTTTTGACTACCTGCCAGCGAGCCGCTCCAAAAGCGGAATCGCCTCGAGGATGGCGCGGCGCTCATCGGGGGTCATTCTGGCGACGTCGGCCGAGAGGGCGGCGACGCGGCGACGGCGTCCGGCGTGGAGGAGCGCGTGTGCGGCGGGAGTCGCTTCGACAAGCACGACTCTCCTGTCCGTCTCGTGTGAGCTTCTGTCGAGGAGGCCATCTGCCTCGAGCTGCGCGACGAGACGCGACATGGTCGGCACGCGGACCTGTTCGGCGGCGGCGAGGGCGCCGATGGTCTGTGGTCCGGCGAAGACGAGGACGGAGAGCGCCGAGAGTCTCGGCGCACTGAGGCCGGACGCGTCATCTTCGCGGCGCAGGCGCCGCAGGAGGTGAATGGCGGCGGAGTGGAGCCTGTCGGCGACGGCGTCGGCCGAGCCGGCACGCGGTGCGCGAGTGGAGACTTGACGAGGGGTCATGGGCGTATATGTTAGTTAGCAAAGCTAACTATCCGCAACCCTTTCCTGCCGAGGCGCGCCATGACGTCGACGTCGAGCACTGGTTCAGCGATCACCGGACTGCGCCAGGTCGCGCTCACGGTGTCGGAGGTGACACGCGCGGTGGAGTTCTATCGCGATGCGGTGGGGCTGACGTTCCTGTTCTCCGCCGGACCGAACCTCGCCTTCCTCGACGTCGGCGGTGTGCGATTGATGCTCAGCGCGCCGGAAGCCGGGTTCGAGGCTGGTGCGAGTTCGATGCTCTACTTCCAGGTGGCGGACATCGATGCGGCGTATGCGACGATGTCGGCGCGTGGGGTGACGTTCGTCGACGCGCCACACTTCCTGGCGCCGATGCCGGATCACGACCTGTGGTTGTGTGCGTTTCGCGATCCCGACGGGAATCCGATGGCGCTCATGTGCGAGCGGCCGAGGTGATTGTAGTGAACAGCCTGACGACGGATCGCAGAATGACGCAGGCTTCGCCGCGCAGAAGGACGCGGTAACTGCAGGAACTGTAGTAACAGCGTTTTTCAGCGTTGGCGCAGCCAGCGAGCGCGCTTAGCGCGCACTGCGTTCCGTAGAAGGCGTGTTCCGCAGCTCCTAGTGTCGATCCGCCAGTTCATCGCGTGACTCCCCGAGCGGCGGCGTACCGAGATACGTCAGAAATTGCCGCAGCGCCCGTTCGGTAAGACCCCACACGGTGTGCTCGCCGTGCTGGAAAATGCTCACGTTGCGCTCACCACCGCGCGCGTGCACCAGGCCCATCCCCCACGCGCCCTGCTCGCGCAGCGCCGAGATGGGAACCCAGAACGCGCTTGCCACCTCGTGTGAGGGCACGATCGTCACGTCGCTGCGCACGAGCGCGACGAACGGGCGAATGATGATCGGCGGCAGTAGTGGCGACCGCGGACTCAGATCATCGAGGTGGCCCATCAGTCGGCCGTCGCGCGTGATGTCGATGCCGGTTTCCTCCCATGTCTCGCGCACGGCCGTGACGGAGAGATCGCGATCGTCTGGTTCCATGCGGCCACCCGGGCAGGCGATGTGGCCACTCCACGGATCGCCCTCGACCTCGGCGCGCTTGATCATCAGCAGTTCGGGCTCGCCGTCCGTTTGCGCGCGGAGGACGAGCAGGATGGCCGCCAGCCGCGTCGGTCCCTCCCGTGCGATCTCTCGCCCGGGATGCTCGGCGAGCGTGCGCAGGAAGCGAGCGATGAGCGGGTGCGCGGCGAGTGCGTCGAGCTCCGGCTGCGGCATGGCTCAGTCGATGTCGCCGCCGGCTTCGGCCCATCCGCGGAACCCGCCGGCGAGCGAGCAGACGTTGGTGTAGCCCATCTGCTGCATCGTGTCGGCCGCGAATGCCGAGCGATTTCCACTCGCGCAGTAGATGACGACGTCAGCTCCGCGCGGGACAACGGCTTCGATCTTCGTCTCGAGATTGCCGCGCGAGATGTGCACCGCGTCGGGGATCTTGCCGAGATTGACCTCTTGCTGATCGCGGACGTCGAGGAAGGTGACGCCGCCCTTCTTGTGCAGTGCGAGTGCTTCGGCTGCATCGATCTGCTTGATGCGTGCCTTCGATTCGTTGATCAGGTCGGTGCCGCTCTTCATTGCAGTACTCCGGTTATCAGGCGTGTCGTCAGGCGAGCGAGACGTGCAGCGTCCGGCTGTCGGCGTCCAGTTCGGCCGTTGCGCCGATGGGGATGGTCCATTGATCGTCGATGTGGCCGACGGGGGCACCGGAGATGGCCGGTACACCGGCGAGATCCGCCACGTCGCGGAGTATTTCGGACAGCTGGCACGAGCTTGCATCGGCAGGGTCGGTGCCATCGGTGAAGCGGCCGTAGACGATGCCGGCGAGTTTGGCAAACGCTCCACTCAGCGCGAGTTGCTGCAGCATGCGATCGATCCGGTAGGTCGCCTCGCCGATGTCCTCGAGCACGAGAATCGCGCCGGTGTAGCCAGGCGCGAATGGCGTGCCGCACAGCGACGCAAGCAAGGCAAGATTTCCGCCGACGAGTCGTCCCTCCGCCCGACCGGCACGGATGGTCGTCGCGTCGAATGCCGCGCCGCACGGCTCGGTTTGCTGGACGACCGCGCGTTCCATCGAGTCGCGGGAAAAGGCCGACAGCTTCGAGCGCGCGGTCGGGCCATGAAAGGTGATGACGTCGGCAGGACCGCTGAACGCAGCGTGAAGCGCCGTGATGTCGGAGTAACCGATCAGCGTGCGCGGACGGCTGCGCATGGCGTCGACGTCGAGCCCGGCGAGCAGACGCATCGCGCCGTAGCCGCCGCGAAGACACCAGATGCCGTCGACGCTCTGGTCAGCGAGCGCAGCGTTGAAGTCGTGGAGCCGCTCGGCGTCGCTGCCAGCGAGGTAGCCGTGCTTCGTGAGCGCATGTGCGCCGACGATTGGCTCCCATCCGAAGGTCCTGGCCTGCGCGGTCGCGATGTCGAGCTCGTCGCTCGAGCGCAACGGGCCCGATGGCGACACGAGCGCGACACGCGCGCCGGCGAGAAGTGGTGGAGGCAGCCGCATCGCGGCAACGTAGAGAGCCCCTCAGCGCGGTGCAATGGCAGTGCGCCAGCGCGTTTTCACGCTGTCCGTCGCGCGCCGAGGCTGCTGTGGAGCATCTTTGAGGCGTGACTTCCCTCCTTGCTATCGTGCTGGCACTTCCATGGATCATCGTGCCCATTGCGGCGACGATGCGTGCTCGGCGCTCGCGGTCGCTCGACGAGGACGCGACTGTCGTCGGTGGCGACGTGCCTCTCGTGTCGGTCGTGATCCCGGCGCGCAACGAGGCGCGCAACATCGAGCGCTGCGTGCGGTCCGTACTCGCCTCGTCGTATCCGAGGCTCGAGGTGATCGCCGTCGACGATCATTCCTCGGACGGGACAGGCGACATACTCGCGAGAATGGCGCGAGAGGATGACCGACTCACCGTCGTCGTGCCGCCGCCACTGCCCGCATCGTGGTTCGGCAAGCAGTGGGCGTGTCATGCTGGTCATGCAGCGAGTACCGGTGGTCTCATAGCCTTCTTCGACGCCGACACCTGGCAGACGCCCGATCTCATTCCGCGCGCCGTGAATGCGATCCAGTCGCGCCGCGCCGACTTGCTGACCGTGGTCGGCACGCAGGAGCTGGGGACGTTCTGGGAGAAGCTCGTCCAGCCGCAGGTATTCGCGATCATGTTCGTGCGGTACGGCGGCACGGAAGTCGTGAACGAGTCGCGGCGAGCGACGGAGAAGATCGCGAACGGACAGTGCATCTTCGTCGAGCGCGTGCAGTATGAGTCGATCGGCGGTCACGGCGCGGTACACGACAAGGCGGCGGAAGACCTGGCGATGGCGCAGCTCTATTTCACCACGGGCCGGCGCACGGTCGTCGTGCTCGGGCTGCAGCAACTCTCGACGCGGATGTACACGTCGCTCCGCGAGCTCGTCGAAGGCTGGGGGAAGAACCTGTATGCGAGCGGCCGCGATACCGTGCCGTTCGGCACGGTGGGACGCCTGCTGTATCCAGTGCTGATGCTCCTGCCGTCGCTGTCGGTGATCGTGCCGCCGCTGCTGCTCGTGTCGTCGCTGCTCGGTGTGTTCGGCAGCGGTGTGTTGCTGTGGTCAGCGATCGTGACGGCGGCCAACCTGCTCTGGTGGATCGTCATCTACGCGTTTCTCGAGCTCTCGCCGATGTACGCGTTGCTGCATCCGCTGGGCGGGGTGATGCTGCTCTATATCTCACTCCGCGCGATCGTGCGCGGACGCAACGTGACGTGGAAGGAACGCGACTATGTCGTTGAGTAGTGCCCAGGGCGTCAGGCGATCAAGGAGGGAACTCCGCTATTGACATAGGGGCCACGAAATTTTAGTTTCGTGCTTCCTAAATCAAACAGGGCCCGTGCAACACGCCATTGAACGAATGGTCGGAATCGCATTCCTGGCGATCGCCCTCTCGCATCTGCTCCGGCCGCGCGAATGGGGCGAGTTCTTCGACCAGCTTCGCGCGAAAGGCGCGCCCGGCGCATTCGTCAACGGGATGCTGAGCCTATCGTTTGGTGCGTTGATCGTCGGTTTCCACGGTACGCAGTGGAATGGATGGGCCGGCGTCGTCACCTTCATCGGCTGGGCGCAGGTCTTCAAGGGAACACTGCATCTCTGCTTTCCAGCGTATTCGCTGCGGAGCATGGCGTTGGTGTCGGCAGAACGACACAAGAAGCTCGCGGTGGCCGGCGCGCTGATGCTCCCGTTGGCGCTGGGAATGATCTACGCCTCGGTAGGCTAGGAACGCACGGGCACGCTGATTCGATTGCAGATGCAATGATGTGGTGACGGTGCGAGCAGGCTCGGTGGGTAGCCTGCGCGCGTGCGCACCTTACGACATGCCGCCGAGCGGCTCGCTACTGCCAACACCGCCGCGGGACGATTGGCGATTGCGTCTGCACTCGGCTTCGACCCCGTCGCCCTCCCGGTCGACGATGACTCTGCTCGGCGACTCGGCCTCCCCATAGAGGTCGTCGACGCGCAGATCGTGCGCGGACGAGGTGCGCTCCGCGCGCTGCTCGTCGACGCGCCGAGCGAGCCGTCGCTGCGCGCGCTGCTGACACGGATCACGACTGCGCTGACGTCGCGAACGTCGCACGTGCTTTGGGTCGTGATCGGTGCCGCAGCGCATGGCGAGGACGTGGGTGTCGCCTGCTGGTCGCAGGGCGCACGCGGGCTGCGGACCCTCGCCCTCGTGGCGCGACGTAATCGCATCGTGGCCAGCGATGCCGAGACGCTCTGTGCGCTCGCGGCGACGAGTGAGGGCGACGACCTCCTCGTCTTCACGCGCTGGTGTGACCTGCTCGGGCGCGAGGCGCTCTCGCGCCGCTTCTACCGCATGCTCGAGCAGCGAGTGCGCGCACTCGGTGAGTCTGCCATCGGCATGAATGCAACCGATCGCGCGGAGCTTGCGCTGCTGTACGTGTCACGGCTGCTCTTTCTTTCCTTTCTCGAGACGAAGGGGTGGCTGAACGGTGATCACGCGTTTCTCGCCCATCACTTCGACGAGTGCATGGCGACCGGTGGCGGCTTCCATCGCCGCGTGTTGCTGCCGCTGTTCTTCGGGACGCTGAATACGCCGTTCCGTCATCGCGCGACTGCCGCGAGGAAGTTCGGCTCAGTCCCGTTTCTCAACGGCGGGTTGTTCATGAAGAGCGCGCTGGAGCGAGCGCATTCGCGCGTCCGATTTTCCGATGCTGCGTTCGGCGCGCTCTTCGGTGAACTGCTCGGCGCCTATCGCTTCACGGCGCGCGAAGGACAGGAGCAGTGGTCCGAAACGGCAATCGACCCGGAGATGCTGGGCCGAGCGTTCGAGTCGTTGATGGTGGCGCGCGAGCGGCGAGTGAGTGGGGCGTTCTACACACCACAGGCGCTGGTGACGCACGTATCGGATCGGGCGTTGGTCGTCGCGCTCGCTGATGATCATCTCACAGAAGACCACGTTCGCGCTGCGCTCGGCGGGGAGTCGTTGTCCTCGACGGCGTCTGATGTGTTGCGGGCGAGACTTCGCGGCTTCACGCTGCTCGACCCTGCATGCGGATCGGGCGCGTTTCTCGTCCACGTGCTCGAGCGCCTATCCGATCTCCATCGCGCGGCGGGCGACACGCGAGCCATGGCGTCCATTCGTCGAGACGTGCTGGCGCGGGCGATCCACGGCGTCGACGTCAATCCAACCGCCGTGTGGCTGTGCGAGCTGCGCCTCTGGCTGAGTGTCGTGATCGAAAGTGACGAGACGCGCATGTCGGCTGTGCCACCGCTGCCGAATCTCGACTGCAATGTCCGTGTCGGAGACACACTCGCCGGTGAGGCGTTCGTGGAGCCGCCGTCGCTCGTTGGTCCGCCGGCCGTGCTGGCGCGCCTCCGCGAGCGTTACGTGCGCGCGGCGGGTCCACGCAAGGCGCCGCTGCGGCGCGCCCTTGCACGCGAGGAGCGACGACGCGCGATCGCCGTCATCGACCGACAGCTCGTGGCTCTCGCCGATCAACGGCGCGAGCGCTTGATGGCGCGTCGCTCGGCGGATCTCTTCGGCGAGCGCACGCGGCCTGGCTCGGACGAACGCGCCGAGATGCGCACGCAGCGGTTGCGGGCAGGGGCGCTGCGCCGTGAGCGGCGACGGATCGTCAACGACGGGGCCCTCCCCTTCTCGTTTCCGTCGCACTTCGGCGCGGCGCACAGTCGTGGCGGATTCGATCTCGTCATCGGCAACCCGCCGTGGGTGCGGCTGCACAACATCCCATCGGAGGCGCGCTCAGCGTTGCGCGCGAGGTTCGTCGTGTACCGCGACGCCGCCTGGCAGGCGGGCGCTCTGAGCGGACACGCCGGACGAGGGTTCTCCGCGCAGGTCGACCTGGCGGCGCTGTTCGCGGAGCGGAGCATGGACCTCGTGCGACGGAGTGGGTGCGTCGCACTGCTGTTGCCCGCGAAGCTGTGGCGGTCGCTGTCCGGTGGTGGTGTGCGCAGGCTGCTGTCGGAGGGCGCTCGCCTGCGGGGCGTGGAAGACTGGTCCGACGCGCCATCGTCGTTCGACGCGGCAGTGTATCCGTCGGTGATGATTGCGTCGAGAGTGAACGAGGAAAAACCGGTCTCAGGGTCACTGCGCTCCGGTGGTGACGACAACGTCATCGTCGGAGTCAGGCGTCGCGCCATCGAGGTTGAGTGGCAGGAAACGCGGAGATCGATTCGATTGTTGCGCGACGATCCTGGCAGTCCGTGGCTGCTGCTCCCACCGGACGTGCGCGCGGCGTTCGATCGTATCGTCGCGCGAGGAACCCCACTCGCCGAGAGCGCGATGGGCCGAGCGACGCTGGGTGTGAAGTGTGGGTGCAATGATGCGTTCATGGTGGACGCCGTGGGCGAGGTGGCGGACGTCATCAGCGTCGAGCATCGTGGCCGCCAGGGAGCGATCGAACGGAGTCTCTTGCGTCCATTGCTGCGCGGCGACGCGGTTGCCGCGTGGACGATTCCGCGCTCGCGCAGTGCGATCGTCTGGACGCATGCTGCCCCAGGCGGTCCGCTGGCGACGTTGCCGCCCGGTGCTGCGAAGTGGCTCGCGCCGTGGCGACGCCAGCTGACCGGCCGCTCGGATCTGCGCGGCAGCGCCACGTGGTGGACGCTGTTTCGCACTGAGGGAGCAGATCATTCGCGTACTCGAGTCGTCTGGAGCGACTTCGGGCGCGTGCCGCGTGCAGCCATCCTACCTGTCGGCGATCCGACAGTCCCGCTGAACAGCTGCTACGTCGTCAGCTGTGCCGACGTGCGCGACGCAATGGCGCTCACCGCATTGCTGAACGGTCCACTCGCTGCGGCGTGGCTGAATGCAATCGCGGGTTAAGAGAGAAGCCCCGCGATACTTCACCCCCCCCACCGATGGCACGCAATGGTTGCTGCGCTACTCTTAAAGGCTAGCTTCCGGCGCCAAGCATTCCGCCACTCTCTTCACGACAGCGAGAATGACCGATCCCTTTGAGACCTATCTTGCGTTCGATCGAATGATGAAGCCCATTCGCGAAGCCGAGCGAATGATGAAGGACGTTGGTGATGCCGAGCGAATGATGAAGGCCGT
>JBDSML010000177.1:0-67743 GCA_039915865.1 Gemmatimonadaceae bacterium
GCGATTGAAATATTCTACGTGGTGTCCGGCGAGTTTGAACACGTCGTGAACGGCAAGAGCCAGATCCTCAGCCCCGGCATGACTGGGTTCGTGCGACCGCCAGACAAGATTCGCCACAAAACGGGTCAGGCCGGTGCAAAGGTGATCGTGATCTGGGTGCCGGGTGATGAAGCGAAAAAGATCGCGGCACGGTGGCAGAAGGAACCGTGACAGAGCCGAAGTCACGGTGATCCTCGCGTGGATCGCCGACTCCCTTTCCCTCGCCTCGACGAGAACGGCTGGTCGCTTGATCGATGACGGTCGCCCGTCAGGCATTGAGCAAAGCGGCTGCACGTACTGAAGCAGCATGATGGTCTTCCCGTCCATGATCGTGCCGTCCGCCACGTGGCTTACGGCGTCGTCGAACGAGAGGTCGAGTACCTCGATGTCTTCGCCGTCGTCCACATTGCCGCCGCCCTCGTCCACGCGCGACCCGTGGTCGTACTCGGCAACGAAGAAGTGCAGGCGCTCGGTCACTGAGCCCGGACTCATGAACGCGTCGAACACGCGGCGTACGGTGAGCATTCCGTCGTGACCGTTCACGAATGCCGGAAAGCGAAACTGGCGCGTGAGAATCACGGTGCGCCGGCAGTGTCGTAGAGGACCTTGCGGGAAGGGAACGGCTTGCTCCGAATGCCAAGCGCGCCATCGGGTGCGCGGCGGCGTTGCCGATCCAGCGCGATCAGGTGGTGATTCTCGACGGCGTCACCATGACGCTGCAGCTCGTCCGGCATCTGCCAGCGGACCTGCGAGCCACGATGGTAACCCACAGCCCAACGATTGCCGTGGCGTTGGCGGAACACCCGCAGGTGGAGGTGGTTCTTATCGGCGGACGTCTGTTCAAGCATTCCGTCGTCGCGGTCGGCGCCGCGGCGGTGGATGCCATCCGCGGCATTCGCGCCGACCTCTATTTTATGGGGGTCACCGGCGTTCATCCTGAGGTCGGTCTTACCACCGGCGACTACGAGGAAGCCACGATCAAGCGCGCGTTCTCCAAAGCGGCGGCGGATACCGTGGTTCTGGCCGATGCGTCGTCCATCATCACCGAACTTGGAGTGACTGACGATGTGGTGAGCGCGTACGCCACGCTGGGCGCGACAGTCACTCGCGTCTGAACAACGAATCCTGTCGTCCTTCGATGCACTTCGTCGAAGCACTGATACGTCTTCAACGGGACCGACGCTTCCGCGGCGCGAGGGCGTGACTGAGTCCGAGCTCGACTTGCGTGCTTCGCGCACCGCGCGCCCGCATGAAACCCGACGACTCCTACGGCGCGAAGCCCACCGCCGAACGCCGGTTCCGCGTACCGGCGAACCTGCGCACGTCTTCGGCTCTTGACCAGGCGCTCGAGCGCCGCGGACTTGACATCTGATGCCTGATGCGATAACATCTGATGCATGCGCACCACACTCGACATCGCAGACGACGTCCTCAACGCTGCCAAGGAGCGCGCGCGGCGCGAGCATAAGACTGCAGGCCAGGTCGTGTCCGAGTTGCTGCGTCAGGCGTTGACGGCGCCCCAGCCATCCATGGTGCGGGAGCCGAAAGCGCTGCACGGTTTCACGCCCTTCGCGCGACGCGGTGGCATCATCACGAATGATCTGATCGATCAGCTCCGTCGCGATGACGCGTACTAGTGCGCTCCCTACTCGACGTCAACGTGCTGATCGCACTCCTGGACGCCGATCACACTTCACATCGTAGCGCACGCGAATGGTTTGGCGAGTACGCCAACGATGGTTGGGCATCGTGCCCGATCACACAGAACGGCTGCGTGCGCATCATGTCGCACCCCGGGTATCCGAACGCGCATTCCTCGCTCGAGATCATCCAACGCCTCCGAGCGGCCACGGCTGATCGCACGCATGAGTTCTGGCCGGACAGTCAAAGCCTGCTCGATGAGCGCCTGATTGACGCGACGCGCGTTCACGGCCCGCGCCAACTCACCGATGTCTACCTGCTGGCGCTCGCGGTAAAGAACGGTGGCCGGCTGGTCACGTTCGATGCGTCGATTGCCATCGGCGCCGTGAAGGGCTCTACACCGCAGCACATGCTCCAACTGTAGGCCAGGATCAAAGGCGACTGGCACCGGTTGGCGTGTGGCGCAGGCCAGACGACACTTTCGTCGATCAGGAGCTCGCCGATCGTGCGCCTGGCGGAGCAACGCGGATGGTGGATCATTTCGGACGAGATCTATCGCGAGTTCAGCTACGAGGCACCGGCTACGTCACTCGTCTCGGTAGAGCGTCATGCCGATGGCGAGCCCGAAGAGGAACGACGAGCGCCATCATGCCGAAGATGAGCAGCGTGTTGGGGTGTTCGTCCTGCCCGGTCGTACACGTGGTGAGCCTCCCATGAAGCACCATTGCGACTGGCAGCCGATGCCGTCACGCCCTCGCTCTTCTTCGGACTATCGGGCCAGGAGGCCGGTCGGCACGAGACGACGACCCGCGCGCGGCGTAGAACCATCGGGCAACGTCCACTCCGGCAGCGGCTCGAACGGCGCGATCATGCTGCGCGTCAGCGTGACGTCCTCCGGATTGCGCAGCGCGGGCACGCCGATCTCGATCTCGCGCTGCGGCACATTGGCGCGGTAGGTACCGTGCAGCCGGTCCCAGATGGTCAGGCCGCTGGACCAGTTGGAATCCTGTTCCTCACGCACGATGGAGTGGTGGATGCCGTGCAGGCGCGGCGTCACGAACAGCCGCGCGAGCGTGCGCTCGATATCGATCGGAAGGCGGACGTTCGAGTGGTGGAAGATCACGGATAGCATGCTGAGCTTGTTCCACAACCCGAGCGCCCGCGGACTGGCGCCGATGAGCAGGACTTGTGCGGCGCGCCACGGCACCGACAGCAGGAACTCGCCGAAGTGGAAGCGCGCCGCGGTGGAGCTGTCGAGGTCGAGGTCGGCGTGGTGGACCTGATGGAAACGATAGATGAACGGCACGCGATGCTCGACGCGGTGCCACCAGTAGAGCGTGTAGTCGAGCAGCACGATGGCGAGGGCGTCGCGCACGGCCGCCGACAGCGGCAGCGCCTGCACGAGACCCACTTCGCGCTCCTCGACCCATTCGGACAGAGGCTCGACGACTGGCGCCATCGTCGCCTGCGTGACGACGGCAGTCATGCCGGCCATCGCAAGGTTGGTCGCGATGCGCGGACCTTCGCGCTGCCCGGACGCAGGTCGCAGCCGATTGCGTCGCTCCCCCCAGGCCACTGCGGCGATGACGCCGAGCGCGATGGCGGGAAAGAGCCAGCGTGGTGTGCGGTCGTGTTGGGCGTCGTGCGCTGAGTCATCCATGTGAACACCACGTGCACGACGTGCGCCACTGAAGGTGGCCGAGGTCGCCGGTGCATAGGGGCGGGCGAAGATGCTGATGGTGCGCGAGGCGACACGCAAATACCACGTCACGGACGACTGAACACCGCGCCGTGCGGGATCCCCGCGGCAGAACCGCCATGGGGCCAGTGCTTGTTGTCCATACGCACGCCGGGTGTCGTGGCACCAGCGTCGCGGAAGCGGCCGTCGAGGGAAAGGCGGCCAGTCGCTTCATCGAACTTCGCCATCATCACGCGATGCTTCATCCCCGCGTAACCCGTGATCACCACGCGCTTGTGGTTTGGCTCGATGGAGATCCAGTGCGGCACGTCGTCCTTGCCGAGCACCACGCGTGAGACCTCGCGCGGCCTGGCGGGGTTCGAGATGTCGAGACTCACCACCGCGCTCAACGCCGGCACCGTAACGAGGTAGTAGTGGCCAGCGACGACGGGGATGGCGCAGGACGTCCCCTTCTTCTCCGGGAATGACGAGACGAGTGTCGCCGAGGGCGCTGTGCCGGCGATGCCATGCAGCAGATAGAGGCCGCAACTGAAGGTTGACACGAGGACTGTCTTTCCGTCGGCAAGCAGACGCGGTTCTGCGGTGAATTCGCCCTCGTGCCCGCGTGGGCCGTTCGGCAGGTTGATCGTGGACAGCAGCGCGAGGTCCGACAGACGCCACAACTGTACCGCGCGTACCGGCGACTCGCCGTCCATGTCGGTGGTGGTGGTCACGACACGATCGAGCGTCGGGATGATCGCTGCCGAGTAGGGTCGGATGAGGCGGTCGACGCCGGCGCGGTTGTCCGAGACAGTGCGCACGATGGCGCCACGATTGGTCAGCTCGGCGATGCCGCCGGGCGCCATGCCGAGTGAGTCGTGCTGCATCTGGAACGTCGCGAGGACATTGCCGTTCGGGAGGCGGAGAAAGCTGTGCGGGTGCATCATGCCGCGCACGTCGCCGAACTGTCCGGCGAGCTTCGGGTGTGCCGCGTCCGTCATGTCGAAGATGTAGGACTGCCCGCTGGCGAAGCCGTTCACGAAGAGGCGGCCGTCGGCCGGCATCTCGTGCTCGCTGTGGTGGGGACCGTTGTTGGTGCCGGGCACTGGCACTGTCGTGAGGAGGCTTCCGTAGCGCGCGGACCTCGGGTCAGCGTCGAGGACGGCGAGGAAGTCCGGCTTCGTGGTGTCGGCAGAGGCGGTCCAGAGATAGAGATAGGGGCTCGGTGCCGCCGCCTGCGCGTGGATGGTGCCCGTCTGCGCGATGGCGCCGAGGATGATCGCGCAGAACGCGCTTGTTCCGTTCATGTCACAGGGGAGGAGAGATGGATTGTGTGAGGCGGCACGTGAGGATGTCCTGGACACGACGCAACTACATCACCGCATCCGACGCACCGCGACCATGTTCTGCACGTACCACGCGCCGCGATCACCATCGAGGTCGAGATAGCCCACCTGACCCATCGCCGACGACGCGTGAATGATGCGGCCGTCGCCGACGTAGATCGCCACGTGCGAGACGGCTTCCTTCGGCTCCGCGAAGAACAGCAGGTCGCCGGGAAGAAACGCCGAGTAGTCGAGCGCCACGCTCTCGCCCGCGCGCGCCTGCTCGCGCGCGGTGCGCGGCAGTTGAATGCCCTGCCGCGCGAGGACGTACCGCGTGAAGCCCGAGCAGTCGAAGCCACTGTCGGGTGTGTTGCCGCCCCACACGTAGGTCGTGCCGACGTACCGGTCGGCAGTCTCGAGGATGCGGGCCGCGGCGGCGGTAGGAGCGGGCGACCGCGGGATCCGGACGCCAGCGGCGGAGCCAGATCCGGTCCTGCGACCCGACCCACTCGCACGCGTGGAGCGGTCGACGACATCGCCAATCATCACGGCGGCAGAGAGCACCTGTCCCGGCGAGAACTGGATACCCTGCGCGCACGCCGAGAGGATCAGCAGCGAAGACGCCGCGGCGGCTCGCGGAACCATGGAGGACAGACGCGGTGTCATGCCGTACGCCAAGGCAGCTTTGACGCCACGCATCTTCATGCCTTCAACCGGTTGCTGGCAAAGGAGTTACATGTTCGCCCGCGGGGAAACGCGATGCACAATCGCCCGCTTTTGAGGACAGGCTGATTGGCGCGGAGGAGACAGCGGGCCGCCGGGATATTGCGAAGAATGGAGGCGCGGGAGTGATGACCGTGCGGTGCAGGGCCTCGCCATGAGACGCATGCCCGAATGGTGCGCCGGAGCGGTACACCACCTTGCGGCGTGCTGCTGTCGAACGCAACTTCGCCGGAACCGTCACGGACGCTGCCCACGTAGTACCAGCCTGCGGTACCGACGACGACGTCGGCGCCGCTTCCTGTCAGTCCCTCACGAGGACACAGATGCCGAGCTTCACACGCACCACCATCGCCGCGGCGCTTGCCGCTGCGATGCTCGTTTCACCCCGACTCGCGCGAGGCCAGTCGGGCACTGTTGCCGGCACCGTCATCGCCGACGGGTCGCGCCGTCCGCTGGCCGGCGTACAGGTCACGGTGCAAGGCGACCGGTCACGAGGCGTCCTCACCGATGCCAATGGTCGCTTTCGCCTCACCGGCGTCGCAGGATCCGGCGTCACGCTGAACGCCCGCATGCTGGGCTTCCGTCCCGCGTCGCAAACCGTCTCCGTCGGCGCGACCGACATTCGCTTCTCACTGTCGGAGCAGCCGCTCGACCTGGATGCGATCGTCATCTCCGGCACGGCTGGCGGTGAGCAGAAGCGCGCGCTGGGGACGTCGGTCGCGTCGATCAACGTGGCGGACGTCCAGAATCAGACGTCGGTTCCGTCGATCGAAGGGTTGCTCGTGGGGCGCGCGCCGGGCGTCACGGTGCTGCCGGGCACGGGCATGGTGGGCGCCGGCGCGATCGTGCGCATCCGCGGCATCGGGTCCTTCTCGCTCTCCAGTGATCCGCTGATCTATGTGGACGGCGTGCGGGTGAACAACCAGACCGGGACCGGAAATGCCGTGCAGGCGTTCGGCTCTGCGGTCGTCTCGCGATTGAATGACTTCAATCCGGACGAGATCGAGAACATCGAGGTATTGAAGGGGCCCGCAGCGGCAACGCTCTATGGCACGGAAGCGGCCCGCGGGGTCATCAACATCATCACGAAGAAGGGCATCGCGGGCGGCACGAAGTTCGTGATCCAGGGGCGCTCGGGAGCCAACTGGTTCCAGGACGCCGAGGGCCGCATTGCCACGAACTACTGCTATGCGAAGACCAATCCCAACTGCCGGATGAGTCCGACCGACACGACGATGTACAGCCTCAACGTCGTGAAGCAGGAGAACGCGCGCGGCACGCCGATCTTCCGGACGGGGAAGGTGAGCAACTACAGCGGGAACGTGAGCGGAGGCGCCAACCAGCTGCGCTTCTTCGCCAGCGGCGAGGTGGGTGACGACCAGGGGGCAGAGCCGAACAACGAGCGCCGCGCACGTTCGTTCCGCACCAACCTCACCGTCACGCCGAGCGAGAAGGTGGACGTCCAGACCAACTTCGGCTACGTCACCAGCAGCACGTCGCTGAGCTGCGAAGGTGGATGCGGCGGCGCGATGTGGGGCTCGATGTACTCGAACCCGGCCAACCTGCCACAGTTCTGCGCCGCGGGTGATTTCGGTTGCAGCATCGTGCGCGGCTTCCAGAGTCAGCCGCCCGAGGTGGATCGCGCGCAGCAGGACTGGCAGGACCTCAACCGGCTCACGGCCAGCGGGACGATCACCTACAACCCATTCTCGTGGCTCTCCAACCGTCTGTCGGTCGGCACGGACTACGCTCGAGAAGGTAACATCCAGTACGTGCCGTATCTCACCAACGACACCCTTGCCTACTTCTGGGGCGCGTACGCGAACGGCTACCGGTACAACAACCAGCACCAGGCGATCTACAACACGTACGACTACAACGGGTCGGCACGCTATAACGTCACGAACGCCTGGAACGGCAAGAGCTCGGTGGGCGTGCAGTACTACACGCGCGACGACTCCTACATCCAGGGTGAAGGCGACTTCTTCCCGGCCCCGGGCCTGCAGACGATCCTCGCTGCCGGACTGCAGACCGGCCTCCAGGACGGATGGTCGGCCAACAAGACGTTCGGCTACTACGGCCAGCAGGAAGTCTCGTGGAACCAGCGGTTGTACCTGACCGGGGCGCTGCGCGTGGACAACAACAGCGCGTTCGGCAACCAGGTGCATTGGGTCACGTATCCCAAGGCGAGCATCTCGTACGTCGCGAGCGATGACCCGGCGATCAAGTCGCACATGCCGAGGTTCATGAACTCCTTGCGGCTCCGTGCTGCCTACGGCGCCTCGGGGCAGCAGCCGGCGGCGCTCACCGCACTCCAGACACTGCAATCGGTGACAGGGACGGGTGGCAAGGGTGCGCTCACGCCGCTGCAGCTCGGCAACCCCGACCTCCGGCCCGAGCACGTGCTCGGCACCGAAGCGGGATTCGAGACGAGCCTGCTCGACGATCACGTCGGCGTGGACTTCACGTATTTCCACGAGGTGTCGAACGACGCGATTCTCTCGCGCCAGATCGCGCCATCGACCGGCTTCGGCGGCACGCAGTTCTTCAATGCCGGCCAGATCGTGAAGCAGGGGATCGAGCTTGGCATCAAGACGCAGATCCTCAATCGGGCGAACTACGGTTGGGACATGAACGTCAACATCGCCACGAACTCCGGGAAGATCACGACGTTGAATGGCAAGGATACCACGATCGACCTCGGCAGCTACTCGCACCGCGTGAATTACGCGCCCTTCGACTGGATGTCGTACAAGGTGCTCAGCGCGCAGTTCGATCCGATCACGCAGAAGGCGATCAATGCGATGTGCGACAACGGCAGCGGGCAGCCGATGGCGTGCTACGATGCCAGCGGCAAGATCATCGCGCCGAAGGTGTTCATCGGGCATTCGCTACCGACGCTCACCGGCTCGCTGACGAACACGATCCGCTTCGCCAAGAACATTCGCGTGTACGGGATGCTCGATTACGCGTCGGGGTACAAGCGGCTCGACAACAACATCCGCATCCGCTGCCAGATCTTTCACACCTGCCTCGAGTACCTGCTGCCGGCGACGACGGATCCCGTGCGGCTCGTGCAGATGCAGAGCAACGGCACGCTGCGTGAGTTCGTCTTCAGCGACGCCGGGTACGTCAAGCTGCGCGAACTGTCGCTGTCGCTCGACGTGCCGTCGTCCCTGGCCGCTCGCGCCGGCGCACACGACGTGGCCGTCGTCCTGTCGGGGCGTAATCTCCACACGTGGAGCAGCTACACCGGCCTCGACCCGGAGAGCCGCTTCGTGTCCAACAACGGGCCCGGCATCGACCAGTCGGTCCTGCCGCAACTGACGTCGTTCGTGTTCACCGTCCGCCTGGGCTACTGAGTATTCGTGGCTCACGCACGCGTGAGCTCCTTCACATGAGGATGGGATCAACGATGCGATTCATTCATGACAGCACCAGCGCCCGACCGACGTCGTCGCTGCGCGCACTCCGCGCCCTCGCGTTCGTCGTCGTGGCGATCACGATGGTCACGGCGGCGGCGTGCGATACGCAGCGGCTGCTCGACGTCAGCACGCCGAACAACGTTCCCGTCGCGATCCTCGACGATCCGGCGAACGCGATACTGATGGTCAACAGCGCGATCACCGACTTCGAGTGCGCGTACTCGTCCGCGGTGTTGGTCGAAGGCATCATCTCCGATGAACTGGCCGACGCGCAGCTCGGGGCCGCCGGCTGGCCATACGACCGGCGCGACGCCAACACGCAGACCAACGGCATCTACGGCTCCAACGGCTGCAACAGCGCGCAGAATCCCGGCATCTACACGCCGCTGGCGACGGCGCGCTGGGACGCCGATCACGCGGTCAAGAACCTCACCGGCTATTCCGATGCCCAGGTGCCGACGCGCCAGCTCCTGCTCGCCCAGTCGAACCTGTACGCGGGCTTCAGCTACGCCATGATGGGCGTGTCGATGTGCCAGGCGGCCTTCGATCTCGGCCCCGCGGTGGACCAGAAGGGCATGTTCGCGCTCGCCGAACAACGGTTCACCGCCGCGATCGCGGCGGGACAGGGCGCGGGCAACACGGCCATCGTCACCGCGGCCTACGGCGGCCGGGCGCGTGTTCGATTGTATCAGGGCAACAACGCTGGCGCGGCCACCGACGCGGCGCTCGTACCTCCGGGCTTCGTGTACAACGCCACGTACGACGTGACCAACGCGCGCCGATACAATCGTGTCTTCTCCTCGACCGCCCAATTCGGCAACTACACCGTCGAGAACCAGTCGCTGAACCTGAAGACGGAGAACGGCGAAGTGGACCCGCGGTCACAGTCGAACCTCACCACCACACGTCCTGCCGACGCCAAGTCGCAGATCTACGTTCCGGTGAAGTACGCCGCCGATGGTGCCGTGCCGATCCCGATGCTCGCGTACAAGGAAGCGCAGCTCATTCTTGCCGAAGCCCAGGGCGGCGCGTCGGCGGTGACGATCATCAACGCGATGCGCACCACCGCCGGCCTCAAGCCGTACATCGGTGCGACGGACGCCGCATCCATCAAGTCACTGATCATCGACGAGCGGCGACGGGTGCTCTTTGCCGAGGGGTTGCGCAACTACGACATCCAGCGGTTCAACATTCCCTTCAATCCCGCCGTCGGGACGCCCTTCCCGATCAAGGGCGGTACGTACGGCAACACCGTATGCCTGCCGCTGCCCGACGTCGAGCGGTTCAACAATCCGAACATCACGTGAACAAGCTGATGAAGAAGACGCTGGCCATCGCGTTGAGTGTCCTGATGGCCGTCAACACCGGGAGCGCGCAGCGCGCTCCCGGTGTGATGGCGAAAATTCAGGAGATCGCACGTCGACCCGAACTCGTGCATGCCACGTTCGGCGTCGCCGCGTACGACCTGGATGCGAAGCAAATGGTGTTCGGCCTGAACGCAGCGCAACTGTTCACGCCGGGATCCACGACGAAGCTGCTCACGATGGGAACGGCGCTCGGGCTGCTGGGCGCCAGTCATCGCTTTCACACACCGGTCTACCGCACCGGCCCAATCCAGGGCGGCGTTCTCAAGGGCGACCTGGTGATCGTCGCGAGTGGTGATCCCAACCTGTCCGGTCGCATCGTCGGGGACACGCTGGGGTTCGCCAATCACGATCACTCGTACGCGGGTGGCGGTGACTCAACGGCATTCGCCATCGGCGATCCCCTGTTCGTGATGCGCGAGCTGGCGTCGCAAGTCGCGGCGAGGGGCATCACCCAGATCGACGGTCGCATCCTCGTCGACCTCAGCCTGTTTCCTGCGGGCGAGCGTGAGCTTGGTACCGGTGTCGTCATCTCGCCGATCGTCGTCAACGACAACGTCGTGGACCTGTTGATCAGCGCGGGCGCCAAGGTGGGCGATCCGGCAGTCGTCAAGGTCTCACCCGACCTGGGTCTGTTCACCGTGTCGAACGAAGTGGTGACGGGCGCGCCGCGGTCCACCTCCTCGCTCGAACGCACCATCGTGCGCGACGCGACGGGTCGCATGAACGTACGGGTGATTGGCGCGTACGCTGCGGACGCGGCGCCGAGTGTCATGGACGTCGTGGTGGATGATCCGACCGAGTTGGCGGTCCGTGCGTTCTCGGCGGCGCTGAAGGCCCGCGGGATCGTCGTGCGGGGAGGCTCGTCGTCGGGAGTCGACTACGCGCAATTGGCCACGCGCTATGGTGACTCGACACGTGTGGCCGAGCATGTCTCGCTGCCGTTGAGCGAGGAGATCAAGGTGACGCTCAAGGTGAGCCAGAACCTGCATGCCAGCATGATGCCCTATGTGCTTGGCGCCATCGTCGGCCGTGCGAAAGCGGATGGGGCGCTGGATGCGGGTTTCAAGGCCGAACACGATTTCCTCGAGCGTGCCGGTCTCGATCTCACCGCGGCGGCGCAGGGCGACGGAGCGGGTGGTGCACCCGGCGCGTTCTACTCGCCGGAGTTCATGGTGCAGTATCTCGCGTACATGGCGTCGCGACCGGACATTGCGGTGTTCCACAAGGCGCTGCCCATTCTCGGCCGCGATGGGACTCTGTTCAACATTCAGCCGAACTCGCCGGCGGCCGGCAAGGTGTTCGCGAAGACGGGGACGTTCTCGCTCTTCGATCCGCTCGGCCGACGTCAGATCATCACCGGAAAGGGCATTGCCGGATACATGACGACGTCGGATGGCAAGCGACTCGCGTTCGCCATCTACGGCAACCGGATTCCGTTCCCGCCAGGCTATCAGGGTGACGCGGCGCTGCTCGTCGGGCAGGCGCTCGGTGAGATCGCTTCGGCGCTCTGGGGAGCGCCGCTGCTGTGATCGAATTCGTAGCGGCGCTTGTTGCCTTGAGCTTGTTGATTCCGATCGTGCCAGCCAACGCGCTCGGGCTGAGTACCGCGTCCCGCGCATCTCACGTCGCCGCGGCACCACTCGGCGGCGCAGCCACGTCCACCGATTCTGCTGACGCCGTCGCCGCCGTCGAACGCCTGCATGCTGCACTGGCGCGAGGTGACAGCGTCGCGGTGCTCGCGTTGCTCGCTCCCGACGTCATCATCCTCGAGTCAGGGGACATGGAGCGGCGCGATGCGTATCGAGGACATCATCTTCCCGCCGACATCGAATTTGCGCGCGCCGTACCTGGCACGCATACAGTCGTTGGTGTCGTCGTTCAAGGCGACGTCGCGTGGGTGAGTTCGACGAGCGTCACCAGGGGGACGTTCAAGGATCGGGCGATCAACTCGGCCGGAGCAGAGCTGATCGTGCTTTCGCGCCGAGATGCGAAGTCACCATGGCAGATCCGTGCGGTTCATTGGTCGTCGCGCAGACGGGCCTCGTGAGCCGCCGTAAGTAGGCTGACGTCGATGAGTCACCGTCATCGGCGAATGCCCTCAGCCCAATCGTGCCGCGGCCTTGCGCACCGCATCCTCTCGCACCTCGAGCGACCCCTGGGCCCGCTGTAGCACCGCGTCACGCACAGCGGCGGAGGCCGTGCCTGGTAGGCCACTGTGAAATGGTGGTGCAGGCTGATACTCGATGGCCAGTTGAATTTCTTCTGCTGTGGTTTGTCCAAACAGTTTCGCGGCGACAACCAGCCCGAAATCAATGCCGGCAGTGACGCCCCCACCCGTGATGCGATCTCGGTCGACGACCACGCGTTGCTCGACAGGGTCTGCACCGAACACGTGCAGCATGTGGTGGGACATCCAGTGCGTCGTCGCACGGTAGCCCTTCAGGAGGCCGGCGGCGCCGAGGATGAGCGAGCCGCTGCAAACCGCGGTCAGATATCGCGCGCGGCCCTCATGCGCACGAAGGAATGCCAGCGTCTCTTCATTCGCCAGTTGCTCGTTGACTCCCCACCCACCGGGGACGCAGAGAATGTCCTGGGCGTCCGTGTCCGCGAACGTGCAATCGGGAGTGATGGTGAGCCCCCACTCCGTTCGCACCGGATCAGTGGTCGCGGACAGCAACGAGACGGTCGTGTTGGGCATTCTGCAGAAGACCTCATACGGTCCGGTCAGGTCCAGTTGCGTCATGCCGGGAAACAGCAGCATGCCAACCGTGAGGTCTCGATTCATCATCACACCGTCCTCGGGAAGGGCTGTCTCATCGCGCCGAAATTGAGATGTTGTCGCTTGATCGAGCAGGGCAACATCGCGTTGAACGTCGGCCGGCTATAGTATCCGAAGCGCATTTTGGTAGAATCGGCGTTCCTCCTGGTCGCGCCTCCGCGTGGTCGGGATGCCTTGGTCTCCCGCCCAGCACCCAATGAGCGACCTGATTCGGCTGGGTCATTTCATCGGCGCGCCAGCACACGCCCAGGCGTACGAGGGCGTGTCGATCGTCGAGACCACGTATGCCACGGGCACCGTCATCGCGCCACACGCACATGATGCGGCGCTGATCACGCTCGTGTTGAGCGGCGATTCGACGGAGGAGAATCGCGGGCGCTCGCGGGCTCTCGAGGCGCAAACGCTCCTGTTCACGCCCGCGCACGAGATGCATGGGCATCTGTTTCGGAACGCGGGGCGATGGTTGAACATGCAGGTGTCGGACGCGTGGTTGACGAGAGTCGCGGCAGGGAGCGCCCCACTGCCGCTCGTGCCGCAGCTGGTGAAGCATCACACGGCTGTCGCGTGGGCGACTCGAATCCGCACCGAGTTGCGGCAGCATGATGCCGTGTCACAACTGGCGATCGAGGGGGCACTGCTCCTCCTGCTGACCGACCTCTCGCGGATCGAGAAGAGTGGGGAGCGCACACGACCGCGCTGGCTCGTCGCCGTCGAAAACGCGATCGAAGCATCCGTCGCCGCCCCGCCGTCCCTCGACGACCTCGCGGCGATGACGGGGGTGCATGCATCGCACCTGCTGCGGACGTTTCGGCGCTACAATGGAATGACGATCGCCAACTACGTGCGCAAACGCCGGATTGAACGCGCGCGCTCCAGCATAGCGCTCACCAACCGACCGCTGTCGGAGATAGCGCTCGACGCGGGCTTTGCGGACCAGTCACACCTGACGCGAGTGTTCCGTCAGACGTACGGAGAAACGCCAGGCCAGTACGCGCGGTCGTTGCGAGGCCGGTAGCCGGACGTCATTGCGCAGCGCCGGCATCACGGCGCGCCAATAGTACAAAACCAGCCGCTCCGTTCAAGATTGCCGGCCCTCGAAGGCCTAACCTGAGGCCACGTCCATCGACGTGGCCTTTTTCGTCATTCAATCATCATCCTCAAGAGGATCAGATGAGCGCCTTCACCGCCTTCCGGAATATTTTGAGTCGTGCCGCTGCGACGCTGTTCGCCATCGCGTCGGGCACCCTGTTCACGAGCTGCATGCTCTTCGCCAAGCCGCCGTCGGATCTCGACTACTCGCGTACCCGCACGAGTGAGGCGGGATACTATCGCGCCACGATTCATCCCCAGGGCGACTCGATTCCCCAGGGCAAGCTGCAGCGCTGGACGCTGCATCTGGAGTCAGCCGCGGGCGCACCAGTCGACAGCGCGACGCTGACGGTCGACGGAGGCATGCCGCAGCATGGACACGGCCTGCCGACGAAGCCGCAGGTGACGCGCGTGCTCGGCAACGGTGATCACCTCGTGGAGGGAATGAAGTTCAACATGGGCGGCTGGTGGGTCGTGAAGTTCCGCGTGAATGCCGCCGAGGGACGCGACTCCGTCGTGTTCAACCTGAAGCTCTGACGGACGACGCAACAGCTCTCTCCAATCACCGGAACCTCCGATGCCGAGTCGTGTCCCCCTTTCTTCAGTGATCCACGTGCGCGCGAGTGCGCTCGCGACGGTGGTGGTAACTGTGGCGGTCAGCCTTTTTACCATGACGTCCTACGTCACGGCGGGGTCGGCGCGCAGGGCCACGCGCTGGTCGGCCGCCGAGCAGGCGACGCTGCGTTCGCTGTCGCTTTCGAGCCTGGAGCCGCTGTCCGCCGATCCATCGAATCGCTACGGGGACGACACCGCTGCGGCATCGCTGGGCCGCGCACTTTTCTTCGACCCGCGTCTGAGTGGGAACGGCAAGGTCTCCTGCGCGTCCTGTCATGCACCCGCGCTGGACTTCCAGGACGGCAAGCCTCTCGCGAGCGGCATGGGGACGACGGCACGGCGCAGCATGCCGATCGCCGGTACGGCGCGCAGTCCGTGGCTCTTCTGGGACGGACGCGCCGACAGCCAGTGGGCGCAGGCACTCGGCCCACTGGAGAGCGCCGTCGAACACGGCGGCAGCCGGACACAATACGCGCACGTCATCGCAGACCACTACCGGGCTGACTATCAGTCGGTCTTCGGGAGCTTGCCCGACCTCACCGGACTACCTGAGCGCGCGGGCCCCGTCGCTGACAGCTCGGCGAACAAGGCATGGCAGCAGATGAACGCCGTCCGCCGCGACGAGATCACTCGTGTCTACGCGAACATCGGCAAGGCGATCGCGGCCTACGAGCGGCCGATCACTGCATCTCCCTCGCGCTTCGACCGCTACGTCGATGCTGAAGTGGGCGGCAAGTCTCATACAGCCGAGAGTGGATTCTCGAGCGATGAAGAGGCCGGCCTGACGCTGTTCATCGGCAGGGGCAATTGCGTGAATTGCCACAACGGCCCGCTGCTGACGGACAATCACTTCCACAACACCGGCGTGCCCGCCTCACCAATGACCGCGGCGGTGGACAGTGGCCGAGTGATGGGCGTTCGACAGGCACTGGCAGGAGAGTTCAACTGCACCAGCCGCTACAGCGATGCAAAATCGGATGAGTGCGACGAGCTGCGCTTCGCTGTGGCGAGCGGAGCGGAACTGGTGAGGGCCTACAAAGCGCCGTCGCTGCGCAACGTGATGAGTCGGTCCCCGTACATGCACGCCGGACAGCTCGCGACGATCGACGCAGTCCTCGAGCACTACGGCAACGCTCCTGCCGCGCCATTCGGACACAGTGAGCTGAAGCCACTGCACCTGACCTCTAAAGAGCGTGAGGAAATCAAAGCCTTCCTTCGCACGCTGAGCTCCCCAATCGCAGCGCCCGCTGGATACCTGACACCGCCATCGGCGCGCCCGTAGCTGTCCACGCTCGTTCCTTCTGTTTCGTCCACAGCTGGTCGGAGAAACCATGTCCTTCGCCGCACGTCATCGCGACGACCCAATGCCCGTATTACCCGAGCTTCCATTCCTTTCGACTTCCAGAGTAGTCGACGTCGAGCAGATGTCGCTGCTGCAGGGAAGGGGAGGGGACGAGATCGCCCGCCGGTTCGACGCGGGTCATCGCGCCTACGTGGCGCGACTGAATGGTGCACCAGCCGGTTGGGGGTGGGTCGCCACTCGCACGGCGAGCATCGGAGAGCTCGGTGCCAGCTTCACCATGCCCGAAGGTGAGCGGTATCTCTGGAACTTCGTGACCCTTCCGTCGCACCGCGGACTGGGCGTGTACCCGCGCCTTCTTCAGGCCATCGTGCGTGCCGAATCGATAGAGGCGGAGCGATTCTGGATCGCGTACGCACCGGAGAACCACGCGTCCGGATCCGGTATCACGAAGGCGGGATTCGTCGCGCTGGCAGAGATGTCGTTCGATGCCGAGGGACGTCCGGCACTGCGTGCGCTCGAACCGGGAGGCGCGACGCTCGCGTCGCGAATGCTCGGCCTCCCTGTAACCACTGAAGCGCTCATCCCGTGCTGGCGCTGCGTGCGCGCTGGAAGAAGCCAGATGACCTGCGCCCCTGAGACATGCCGGTGCGACTACCAGCGACCGCAGAGCGCGTGCGCGACATGAGTCGTTCTTACCCGATTCCTCTCTCCATTCAACTTCAGACGGAGCCCACCATGTTCACATCATCACTACAGCGCGCGGTGCAGATCGCGCTTCTCACCGCCTCCACGGCAGCCGCGCAGACGTCCACCTCTGCAGCGCACGTGTCGAGCGACAGCTCCGAATGGATGCGCCGCAGCACCGTCAGCATCTCGTTCATTCAGAGTCGACCGCAGGGCGTCTTCGCACAGAACGTCGGTATCGGCTACGGCATTGACGGCGCGTACCTGTTCCGACTCGACGCGGCTGGTATCTGGAGCCTCCGCGCAAACATTGGCGTGATCAGCTACGGCGACGAATCGCGCCGTACGGCTATCAGTGGAGCGGTAGGCGGCAGGGTCAATGTCGACGTAAAGACGTCGAACTACCTCATCCCCGTGAGTGTCGGTCCGCAGCTCGCCTTCCCGACCGGCCCGGTCCGCCCATACGTGAACGCGGCACTCGGTGGGCTCGGATTCATCACGGAGAGTCACGTGCAGGGCACCCATGATCTCACCTCGATCGGCAGCACGACCAATCACTCCTCGTTCGTCGGCTCCTGGGTATTGGGCGGTGGGGTCTACGTGCCGCTATCGGTGAGAGCGCGGGAGGTCCAGCTCGATCTGGGCGTGCAGTATTTCAATGGTGGCAACACTCGCTATCTCGCGAAGGGAAGTATCGTGGACCTGCCGGGGGCCCAGATCGCCGTGACGCCGCTCGAGAGCGTGACGCACACGGCCGTCATGCGCATCGGTGTACGGGTGCAGCCATGATACGCCGTCTTCGCATCGTGGGGCGGCATCATCTCCGCACTGGATCAACCGCCCCGGTTGGAGGCGCGCTCCGACCACGATACAAGGAGTCGCCTCGATGGCCACGTACGCGCGCCAGTCGCGAACGCAGGCCTGATCAGCGCGAAGGATGAGCGTCGTTCGATAGATGCTGCCATCCCGGTTGACGGACGACGTATTCGTCCACTGGCCGACGAGCAGCGCGATCTGCGGCGAGACGGGGGAGTCGTGACACCGGCAGAGGCTGCGTTCTGCCTGTTGATGTCGCGTTCTGACGAACGGGGTTGGACCGCCTTCGCTGCGTGCTCGGAGCAAGTTCCATGTCTGCATGCTCCTCCAGCAGGGCGCCGAACAAACGACACGCCGCGTTCCGTCCGGATTGTTCCTTGTTTCGCGTTCCGATGATGAAGGTCGCTGCCACAACGTGCGCGTCAGATGGCTGAGCGGGCAGCGATCACCAACGCGGGAAGCGAGCATGTCTGCTGGACGCAGTACATCGATCGATGGTGGCCGTCGTCACTGTCTCCCTGGGAACGCGAGCTTCGTTGCGGGGATGATGGCTCCCAGCGCTGCAGCCTCGCGTGCGCGAGAGGCTGTCTGGGCTCCGTCTCACGCGACCGTCGGCATGGTCGCCACTGAAGCAGAGGCACGGGAGGTCTTCCGGCTTCGCCATCGCGTCTTCGTCCACGAACAGGGTCGGCGAGGCGAGGGCATTGATCCAGAACGGGGCGAGCTTCGGAGCAAGCTCGACGCATTCTCACATCTCTGGCACGCTCGAGATGGAAAGACCGTTGTCGGCACCGTTACGCAGACGATGATCTGCCCGCACTTCGACGTCGCGCTGCTACCCACTGGCCTGGAGCTCGAACCCTTTCGCGCCGAGGCAGGTCTCGTGGGATACAGCAGCCGCTTCGCCATCGAGCCAGGGCATCGCGGCAAGTGGGTCCTGGCGAGTCTCGCGCGGCACACCTACGCCCACGGGCGCAGGCTCGGCGCGAAGTTCGACTTCATGACGGCCAACCCGGCCCTCGTTCCATTGTACGAACGGTTGGGTTACGTCCGCTATACCGCATCGGGTATTCAGGTGACAGGCATCGGGCTGCTCATCCCGATGGTCCTTTCTGCGACCGATCTGGCGTATCTGCGCACCGTGCGCTCAGCGTGCCTGCCCGCGGCCGAGCACTTTGCGGCGGAGCCGGAATGGGGTGAGTGGCTGCGCGCTGCGCATCCCATCATCGGTCGCTACTACCACGCCGACCTTCGGCCCGAGCGTCATGTCGCGCACCTCGAGCGACGGTTTGGCCTGCCGGTGCGTCTCGCCGAGGAACTGGGTGCCATGAGTTTCGTGCACCAGTTTCCCGCCGGTACGACGCTCCTTCGGGAGGGAGATCGGGTGAGTTGTGTCTTCATCGCACTGCAGGGAACCCTCGGCGCCGGCCGCGCTCGCGATGTTGATGCCGACGAACGTACGCCGCGTCGTGCGGGCGACGGCGTGGCGTTCGCCCGCGACGCCGTGCGGTGCGCGACGGACGCCGTGGTGCTCTGCCTACCGATGATGGCGGTCACGCGACTACAGCGCCGTTACCCCGAGTACTCGGGCCGGCTCGAAGAGCTCGTGGGCTCGAGCGCCTCGTGAGTCATCGCCCGTTCGACTGCCGTCCCGTGGACGGACGCTGACAGCGACGTCATGAGGCTCGCGGCCAGTACATGATGATGCCGACACCGATCAGGCAGACGCCCGCTCCCACGACAGACGCACCATCCGGGCGGTGCCCGTCGACCCACCAGCCCCATAACAGCGACAGCACCACGAACACACCGCCATACGCCGCGTACACTCGGCCGAAGTCCACGTCAGCCGGTTGGAATGTCGGCAGCACGCCATAGACGAAGAGGATCAATCCTCCAATCGCACCGAGTGCGACCCCTCGACCGTTGCGCAACCAGAGCCAGACAAGGTATCCACCGCCGATCTCGCAGAGGCCAGCGGCGAGAAAGAGCAGCAGGGACAGCGTGACGCGGCTCATGCGTGGTCGTGTCGTTCGAGACCCTCACGATCCCAATGTCCGAATTCCGCAACCGCCGAGTACGTGCTCTCACAGAATGCCATGAGTGCCGCGTCAGGATCTGCCGCGCGCCGCACTGCGTCGTACGGGAGAATCCACTCGCGCATACCGGTGTGATAGTACGCCTCCGCTGGCTCGACCGGCGCAGTCGAGCATTCGGGGGGCTCGGGATAGCCATAGGCATAAAAGGCCGGCTCCTCCAGGCCACCGACATTGCCCGGCCACCACCCGACACTCATGCACTCATGCGAATACGCCTCGCGCGTGACGTAGTCCGGACAGTTCGGGACGCCACCGGGGTGCGGCGGCGCGCGCCTCCCCGAGAAGCGCGTGCACGACAGATCGAAGGCGCCCCACCAGAAGTGCGACGGACTCGATTTCCCGACGAACTTTCCGCGGAAGGCTTTGAGCACGCGGTCGGTCTCGGCGAGCACGCGCCAGCAGCGGTGCGCCGCATCGGCATCGTACGATGCATGGATGGTGTCCTCGTCGAAGCGGAGGGTGTCCGCCATTTCCATCGGCACCGGCCAGACGTGCGCGTCGATGTCGAGTGAGGCGAGCGTCGCACGGTACTCGCAATGAAAGTCGGCGACGGAACGCGGCAGCAACGGCATCGTTCGCGTCGCGCCCTCACTCGACTTCACGACGAGCAGATGATCGATGAAATCGAATTCGACGTCGAAGCTGCGCGCGCTCTCCGGCATGGGCGACGTGCCGATCCCGCGCGCGGTGAGGTAGAGCGTGGTCTGCCACCAGTGGTTCTGCATCGGCGCGAAGTGCAGCCTCGTCTTGCCGACGATCTGCGTCCACCGGTGCAGGGTCTCGTAGGTGGTTGCCCAATCGGCGAGGGGCAGGGCAGGCCACGTCACGCGGCCGCTCGCTGCGGCCGGTGCGCGTGCCACGGATCGCCGTCAGCCCACGTGACGCCGGTGACGACGCGGTTGGACTCGATGGTGCGCAGCGTCGCCCGATGCTCGCCAGGCATCGGGACGACGGTAGCGCGACTATGCCGATGCGCCGGCATCGCCGCTCATTGTGTCGGCGACGCGAGATTGCCACACGCGATGATGGTTCCCATGTTCGATTGCGCCGCATGAACGTTGACGTAGTAGTCTCCGCTGCGGGGCAGCGGGATCGAGAGCATGGCCTTGGCCGCGGACTTGCCGTCGCCGTCAACCTTCAGCAGCTCATACGCCGCAGGGTCTCCGACGACCCCGCCGTTGCCCCCGCAGCGCCCGTAATGCACATGCCAGGGATGGACGCCGCCCGGCGTGGCATTGGTCAGCAAGATATCGGCGCGTGACGTACTAGTGCCGTCGTTCGACCACGACGACGTACCGTGGATCTGCATGGCGCCCGCGAGCTGGGACGGTGTGGCGAGCGTGGCGTTCCACCGAGTGCGCACCACGGAGTAATCCGCATTCATCTCAGGCCCGGACTTCCGACCCAGCATACTGCATCCCGTACCCACAACGAGTGCGGTGAACAACAGGACGTTCAGCGATTTGCGCATGGTGCCTCTCAATGGTGTTGGCGATACGATGACTGCTCTTCCGTCCGGTACTCCACTGCGAGAGTCACGCCGTCGTGGTTGAACACGGTGTCGGCGGCTTCAACCGTCGATGGACGAGCCGGGCGGGGGCGGGCGAGTGCAGTAGATTAGGCGTACTCCTCCACTGTACGAGGGTTCACCGTTTGCTCACGAGGCGGGCATGCGCTTCCTGGTGTTGAAGAACATTCTTGTCGCGACCGATCTCGAGGATCCCGCCTATCCGGCGATCCTCACGGCCGCGCAACTGGCCAATGCCGCCGGTGCGTCACTGCACGTCGCGTGTGTCATGACCGCCCCCGGCAGCGACCGTGACCACGCCGTTCAGTCGCGAGCGAGAGTGGAGCTCTCAGCGATTCTCGCTCGTGCTGGCGCAACTGTCAACGATGTCACCCTCCACCTGCTCTCTGGCGACCCGGCGTTCGCCATCCGTTCACTGGGCGATCGCGTGCGCGCCGACGTCGTCGTGCTGGGCCCGCACCGCAAGCGGGCGTCCCCATCGCGCTCATTCGGGGGAACGGCACTCGCCGTCGTCACGAATGCGTGGAGCCCATGCCTCGTCGTGTCGACGCCGCTCCGGCTGCCGTTGAGCCATGTGCTCGTGCCCATCGATTTGTCGGACACGGCACGTGGCGCACTCTTCGTCGGGCTGTCGTGGGCATCCGCCCTGCGCGGTGCGACGCTGCAGACGGACGAAGGCGTCGATGCGAGACTGACAGCGCTGCACGTACAGGCGACATCGTCCGCAACGCCGCCTCCGTTCATGGACAAGGAGCTTGCGATCATCCGTGAATCCGGCGGAACATGGTCCGGCATTTCGATCCACAGCGAAACGATCTCGAACGCGAACGTCACCGAGGGGATTGCCTCCTTTGTCACTCGCGAGCAGCCGGACCTCGTCGTGCTCGGGACGCGAGGTCTCGGCCTCGATCGTGTGGGCAGGCTAGGCTCCGTTGCCGCATCCGTCACGCAGTCGATCGACGTACCGACGCTCCTCGTGCCGCCGGCGCTCTGGATGGCGTATGCCAGCGGGTCCCGCGCGGATCCATAGGATTGGTCAGCGCAAGTCAGGACGGTACGCAGCAAATGGCGCGAGGCCGAGTCGTAACTGCATGCTGTAGGCGATCCGGTGTGCGAGCGCCTTCATGCGCTCTGCGTTTTGACCCGCGTGGGCTTCATCAATCGTTGCCTCCATCGTCGCCAACCACCGGGCAAAGTGATCGGCAGTGAGGCCCGGCATCTCGAGATGCGGCCGGAACGCATTGCCGCCGTATCGCCCGCTCTGGAAGACGATCGTGGACCAGAAGTCGACGATGCGTGGCATATGCGCCGCCATGTCCACACTGGCGAAGTAGCTGGCGAGCAGAGGATCCTCGGCAACGTCCTCGTAGAACGATACGAGCACGCCGAGAAGATCCTCCTCGCGGAGATCGGGACGGGTGTGCGCCAGCGGTGTCATTGATCGTGGTCGTTCATGAGAACCAGCGACTGGGCCGCCAGGTTCCCCTGAGGACGCGGCGAATGCTGTCATCCTCACCGTAGCGAAGGACCTGCACTTTCGCCAAGTGCAGGTCTTTCGCTGGGCTTGCTTCAACCTCCGCCACGCACCTCCACGAGCTCGATCGACAACCCATCCGGTCCCTCGATCATCGTCGCGCGCGTATCCCCGAACTCGTACGGTTCCGTCAGCACGCGCACGCCATTGCGACGCAACCGCCGAAGCATGACGTCGAGATCGTCCACCGAAAATGCCACGTGATCCAGCGCCTGTCCGCGCGACGGCACCAATCCCGTGCGCGGATACCATGACACCGTTCCATTGGCGAAGCGCACGCCGGCCGACGGTTGGCGCACGGTGCCCGTCCGCTCGAGCGACGGCCAACCCGGCTCGTTGTGCGGCACGTCGCATGGCTTGACCGCGGACCGACCGGTGGGCAACACCATGCCGAGCTGCTCGACATACCAGTTGGCGGCGCAATGCGGCTGAGAATGAAAGAAGTGGAGGTGCGACAAGGCATCCTTCGTCGCCGGCGTGCCCACGAGCTCGAACAGCACGCCGTCCGGTCCGACGATGTAGCTGAAGCCTCCGTCGCGCGGTGCCGCCACGCTCGCGGTGTCGAGCTGCGCCGCCGTCAACAACCCGAGATACGGCGCGAGACCGGCCCGCCAGACGTGCGTGGAGTCTGTCGGCCGGAGATACAGAGGCTGATGCGTGATGCCAATCGTCGCCAGGCGAGCGGCGATGTCCGTCGTGTTCGTGCTTGCGCCGATGTGCCAGAACGCGCTCTGCGGTTGGGAGTGATGCAGCGAGTCGCTCCACGCGCCGGCCGGTGGATGGTCCACCTGCGTGAAGAGCAGCAGCATCTCCGCTTCGACTCCTGGCAACCCGGCCAGTGTCGTGCGATGCGCGCTTGGCCACAGCTTGAGGTACCAGGCAATGGCGGCGTCGGGATCGACGGAATTGAGCCCGACGTGATGCAGCTTCGGAACGGGCAGACGTTCCGACTGCGCGCCCAGCGCCGGCGTGTAGATCATCACGGCGCCGAGGACGAACCTGATTGACGTGAGATGTCTCATGGGCCGAACATACAGCGCTCCGTCACCACCGTCACGGCTGAAACGTCAATCAGGGCTCGACGTCAACCAGTCCGAGCAGAAGATCGTACTCCTCCGCGAGTACTCGATAGCACTCGCAACTCGCGGTTTCCAGCTGCGCAGCGTCGGTGATTTGCATGCGCCCATGACTCTTGCGCACCGCCCCGCGGGCCTCGAAGCGGCCCGAGATCTCGGTGACGCCGGCGCGGCGAACGCCGAGCATCTCGGAAATGAATTCGTGCGTGAGCTGCAGCTCGTCGCTGCCAATGCGGTCGCGCGACTCGAGCAGCCAGCGCGCGAAGCGTTGCTCGATGTTGTGGAGGCCGTTGCACGCGGCGTTCTGCGTAACTTGCGCGAGCATCGCCAGTTGTGCATGCGCCCGTAAAGACATCTTCGCGTGCATGGAGCAAGGCAATCGCTCAGTCACAGCACCCAGTCTTGCCATTCTCCCAACACCACTCGGCACAATCGATACGCCGCGTGAAATCGCAGCCGCTGGATGCTCCGTCGGCCAGTCTACCAGCGCGGGCGTGAGCAAGGCGATAATGGTGCCGAGAGAGCGGCTGCCGTTCCGCCTACCTGAACTGCAGCGCAGTGCGGGGTCGGTTGATAGGCGCGCGTCGTTCAAGCTCCAGCGAGTGGGTGTGGCGACCAAGCCAGGGCAGCTTCTCGTCGCATGCATCGTTCCCCTGCGCACCGATGCACGAGCGATTGCCGACGCAGTAGGTAGGGTCAAGCCGAGCGAGTGGGATGCGTTGTCGCTGGAGATCGCCACTCAGCAGAGCATCTCTCAGGACGTCAATCAGGCGGTGGCTACGGTGTTTCGAGAACAGACGTGGCCCACCGCAAGGCGAGTTGCACGAGATGGGATCCGCGCAGCAAAGATTCCCGGAACATCGAACTGGGGATCCTGTCCTGGGTGCTCTCCTCAGCAACTGCAGGGTATGACCGTCACGGCCGGGTACAACTACTCAATGATCGACCACTGGGTGGTGTCCAAATTGTTCTCGCAGTTTGGTGGAGAACACCCGGTAGCTGTGGATTGGTACCTGGTGAACGAATGGAGACAGCAGTGTGAGGACTACAATCAGGCCTACTGGACCTGGTACCAGACGAGGGACCAGGTAGCCGCCAACGCGAATGATGTCGCGAACGATATCGAGGCGCTGGCCGATCAGATGGAGGCTGCTGTCCTGCAGCTGGAAACGGCGGACAATAGCTGTGAACGTGTCGCCGGAAAGCCAGTGTGCATAGACTTCTTCATCATGAATTGCACGCTCCTCTTGGTTGGCGAGGGCGACTGTCGGGGGTTCGACCCGGATGCAAAATTCTCGAATTCGCGCGTACAGATGTACCTGAATCCCGAGACAAAGATCTGGGAGGTCATATACAACTGCACGCGCTTCGTGGTAGCGGGTCAGCCGGTCGTTTCGATGTGCGATTCTGCAGCGGTGTTCGATCCGACGAGGGACGTTCACGTCACGTCGACGGGCACCGACGCATTTCTCGTGGAAATGCAGTTCTTGAACAATGCGTGTGCGTCCATACCTAAGCCGCTGTGTCCACCCCCGATCAACGCGTCGGTGAATTTCACACGAAATGCAGCAGCCCCTGGTGGCTGGCAGGTGAATTTTGTACGGGACGGATTTCCGTCGATGGGGATTTACAGCCGCAATGCGACAGACACCGGTTTCGACGTGGTGAAGGAAGATCCCCAAAAAACTCGCAACGGCATCAATGCCATGCGAGCACTGGCGGGGCAAATTCGTTCAGAGGGATCGAATGTTCCTCCACCGGACAACCCAAATGAGTGCGAAGTATCGTGACACTCGCGGCGCGTACAACACTCTCTTGCCTTGCAGTGGTCATTGGCTGCAGCGCAGGTACGAAGCCAGGCGACCTCACGCCTGTTGCTTGTCCATCAGTTACGCTCGACGAGCGTGGGTGGCGGCTGCTCACCAGCTTTGAGAGTGGCTTTGAGCTGACGCTCCCCTCGGCATATCAGCAAAAGCGATGGAACGCTGCCTCGTCCGAGGATCTGCTCAAGCGGGTCGACCCGTGGCGCGACGGCTACCCCGTTAACAATGTGAAGGTGGCCCTTATCCCAAGGGATAGCGCCGAGACCTGGATTCATCCCGGCGCCATAGTCAATCGGTGTCAGCTAATGACAGGGTCGGGGGTGGCCACGGTTGTCCTGCAGGAAACCACCACTCCAACAGGGGGGATGACGACCGCGCGAGAGTTCATTGTGGAGGTTCGACTTCCCCTTCCGAGAGCGAGCCAGTTCGTTCATATCATTGGCGTGTCGCGTTCTCGGGAGTTGTTGCTTGAACAACTGCAGATCGCACGAACCCTTCGATTGCTCGACACGGGTGGCCTCCCGTAGCGCGTCACGGCCGAAACAGCCGTCGGTAGTCTTGATGTTTGGTGTCGGGAAGGTCAGGCTCCGGGAGACATGTCCGGAGCCTCGCCTCTCTCGAAGCTCAGCACGGGGGTGACATGACCGACACCCGACTCAAAGCGGCAGTCGTCCTCTGGATTCTCTATGCGGCCGCGTACGTGGTCGCGATCGTCCTGGGACTCTTGACGCCCGATATCATTCCCTTGCTGGCCGGCGTTCCGCTTATCGTAGCCTCCCTAATGTTCGCGCTACTTGCCTGGCCAGCAGCTAGAAAGCTGGGTCTGGGGGTCGTTGCAGCTTCGGTAGTGCAGCTCGTGATTGCAGTGCTCCTTACTGGTGGACCTGGCCGCAGTTGGCATGTTGGCGTGCGCCATTGGATCAATGCTCCCGGACTTCCATCGTCGGCGCTGCCGTTGGCGTGGGTTGTTGCCGCGGTCATGCCGCTCGCAATCACGGTCGTGGCGCTGGTAGGCGCGCGGCGCATCGAACGTCAGCAGGGTTAGCATGGTCGGGCGCCAATCGCGTATCATCATGCCGGCCTGGGCGCCCATTCGTCAGTCAAGTATTCCTCAGCGCGACGTTGGGATCCAGACGCCTCCCGCGGAGAGCAGCCGTAGCGTCGCCTCGTCGTTCGTTGACTTGACACCATGCCGAAAATATCGCGCGGCGAGGCCAACGACGACGCCGCGTCGGCGGTGTCAGCTCGCCTGATCAGTTGTCGCCGCTTGACCGGGCACGGTTCGGCAGGGAAGCAGGAATGTTGAAGATGAATGGGGTCCCCTCGCCGACGACGCTCTCTGCGTGCACGCGTCCCCCGTGCGCCTCGACGAGCCCCCGCACGATCGACAGCCCAAGCCCGGTGCCGAACCGCGCCGTCTCGCGCGCCTGCCAGAAACGATCGAACACATGGGGCAGATTTTCCGGAGCGATGCCGGAACCGGTATCGCGCACCGACAACTGCACACCGTCGTCGCTCGGCACCGCGGCGAAGACGATACGCCCGTTCTTCGGGGTGAACTTGATGGCATTGCCGCCAAGGTTCGCGAGTACCTGAAGCAGTCGCTCCCGATCGGCGTTCATGACGGGCAACTCATGCGCGACGTCCGCCTCCAGCGTGATTCCCTTCGCATTGGCGAGCGGACACAGTACATCGACAGCCTTCGCGACGCGTCCGTCTACCGACACGGGTGCCGGTACGACGACGAGCTGACCGGCGTCGATTGCCGCGACGTTGAGCAGGTCGTGAATCAGCCGCCGCATCCGCTCTGTCGACCGATGCACCGCGCGGAGCTGGTCGCGCGTGCGCGCATGCGCCGCATCGCCGTTGGAGCACGTCGTTGGAGCACGTCGTTGGAGCACGTCGTTCGAGCACGTCGTTGGAGTTCGCCGTTGGAGTTCGTCGTTGGAATCCGCCGTTGGAGTTCGCCCTTGGAGTTCGCTCTCTTCGGCGCTCGTGGCTGCCGAAGCTAGACGTGATGGAGCCTACGCGTATTGGTCGAAACACGAGACGCTAGTACGAGCGCGAGAACGATCAGCGCCGCGGCAACGTCAAACGTCAGCCGCATGCCGGTCGCAACAGCGTCGGGATGCGCCGACATGATGTTGGTCGTTCCGGATCCGAACGCGAACACCGTGCCCATGACGGATGCGCCGGTGATGAGTCCGAGATTGCGCGAGAGGTTGAGCATGCCGGAAATCACGCCGCGCTGATGCGCTGGCGTGGCTGTCATGACCGCCGTGTTGTTCGCCGCCTGAAACAGGGCATAGCCTGCGGTGATGACGACGAGCGGGACGACGTAGCCCGCGACGCCGACGCTCGTCGGCATCGAGGCCAATGCGGAGCAGCCGCCCGCCATCGCGATCAACCCGATGATGGTGGTCCGCGGTGCGCCAAGCCGGTCAACGATTCGGCCGGCAGGCACACCGGTGAATGCAGCGACGATGGGGCCGCACGACATCACGAGTCCGACACGCGCTGCACCGAGCGCAAGTGCGCCAGAGAGATAGAATGGCCCAACCACCAGCGTCGCCATCACGACGGTCGTGACGAGCGCGCTCATCGCGAAGCCTGCGCGCAGCGCTCGATCGCGAAACATGGCCAACGGTATCAACGGCGTTGCCGCTCTCGCCTCGACGAGGATGAATGCGCCGACGCCGACAGCTGTCGCGACGAGGAGGCCAGCGTTGACGAGGCCGAAGTGTCCGCGTCCCGTCGTCATGGCGAGCGCATATGCGGCGAGCGTCAGGGCAAGCAGCAGGGTGCCACGATGATCGAAGCCAGCGCGGTCCGTGCTCGTCGTCGGCCGGTCAACCGGCAGGAACCGATCGGCGAGCAACAGCGCCAGCATGCCCACGGGACCATTGATGAAGAAGATGGCTGGCCATCCGAACACGCCGATCAATGCCCCGCCGAGCGAGGGTCCGAGTGCCGTGCCAATCGCGGACATCGCGCCGAGGAGCCCCATGGCGCTACCGAGCTTCGCGTTCGGTACGGACTCGCCCACGAACGCCATCGTCAGTGCCATCATGATGGCGGCGCCGAGACCCTGTGCGACGCGCGCGGCGATCAGCAGCGCGAGCGTCGGCGCGATGCCGCAGGCGACCGACGCCACCGTGAACAGGAAGATCCCGACAAGCAGCAGGCGTCGGCGGCCGGTGAGGTCACCGAGCCGTCCGACGCTGACGATGACGGTCGTGATGGCGAGTAGATAGGCGAGGACGACCCACTGCACGTGCTGGAACGAGGCGTTGAATGCCCGTCCCAGCGTCGGCAGGGCGACGTTCGCGATGCTGGTGCCGAGGGACGACAGGAGCATCGACAGCGACAGGCTGACGAGCGCCCACCGAACGGAGGATGTCCGTTCGACGCCGTCATCGCTCGCGTCGCGTCGTCCAGCAGTGGTCGATTCCAATGCGTCCTCCCTGTTCTGGTGGCTGCTTCCGGCGGCGACATCAGAGAGGTAGGCGATTCCGGGATAGGGCGGAAGACGCACGATTTGCAATGTATTCGTGCGTTTGACGCCACATCACGGCAACATGTGCTATTGTCGATGCATGCCGACACCCGATCTCAACCTGCTGTTCACGCTGGACGTGCTGCTCGCGGAGGGCAGCGTGGCGCGCGCGGCGCAGCGACTGCGCCTGAGCCCATCGGCGATGAGCCGGTCGCTGTCGCGACTGCGCGACGCGACCGGCGATCCGCTGCTCGTGCGGGCGGGACGCGGTCTCGTTCCCACGCCGCGCGCGCTCGAGTTGCGGGAGCAGGTCAGTCAACTCGTGCGCGACGCAGCAGTCGTGCTTCGGCCGGCCGAGACGCTCGACCTCGGGCAACTCGTCAGGACCTTCACGCTTCGCACACGCGAAGGTTTCGTCGAGAACTTCGGCCCGGAGCTGATTGCGCGCGTCGGCATGGCGGCTCCTGGCGTGCGGCTCTCCTTTGTGCAGAAGCCCAACAAGGAGAGCACGTCCCTGCGCGACGGCACCGTCGATCTCGAGACTGGCGTCGTGGGAAAGACGACCAGTCCGGAGGTGCGTACACGTGCGCTGTTCAGCGATCGCTTCGTCGGCGTCGTGCGTACAGGTCACAGCCTCAGTCAGCGCGCGATCACTCCAGCGCGCTACGTGAGTGGGAAACACATTGCCGTCTCTCGGCGAGGGCTCGACAAGGGACCGATCGATGACGCGTTGACCCCACTCGGGCTGGAGCGCGAGATCGTTGCGATCGTCGGTGGATTTTCGGCCGCACTCGCACTCGCTCGGGGCTCGGACCTGATCGCCAGTGTTCCCGAGCGGCTGACTGGCAACCTGCGCGCGGGTATGCACAGCTTTCCGCTTCCGGTGTTCATGCCGGAGTTCACGATCTCATTGCTCTGGCATCCGCGAATGGATGCCGATGCAGCGCATCGCTGGCTGCGTGGTCTCGTGCGGGATGTCTGTGCGGGTAACGCTTCCGGTCCGTGAAACGCCGCGCCATCATTGGAGCGCCTGGGGACCCTCACCAAACTGACCCATGGTACGCCTGATTGCGCTCGCACTCGGAGTCTCGTCGCTGACGACGCCCATGTCGGCGCAGGCTCCGCGAGCCAGCCACGCCGTCTCCGCCGATACGCAGCGTGTCGTGTTCGCGTGCGAACATGGCAGCGTGAAGAGCATGATCGCCACGAGCATCACTCGGTTGATCGATGAGTTGATGGGGCGCAAGCCGCTCGACGTCGGCGCCATGCGCTTTTGCCTCGACTGCGGGGGGAGGATGTCGTTCGACAAGCCACGCGGCTTGCGCATCGTTGACCCGAGCGAGCGTGTGCTGTTCATGTCTGCGGGCACTGCTACGACATTCGTGTGGGCGACGCCGCAAGCGGAGGCGTTGAATGATCTCGACGACACGCACCTCGCGAAGCTCGACGTCGCTACGGCCGCGAGCGCCACGCAGCTCTTCGGCACGCAATACGCCAATGGTCTCATCACCGTCACGCTCAACGAGGCAGGTACGAATGCGTGGAAAAAAGCAGTCGCCATTCGGGCAACCAAGCCGTAATCCGCGCTCGTCCCTGAATGCTCAGCAGCGGATGAGTTTGTCGCGAAAGTAGTCATCAGGCCAAGCACCGCCACCCGAATCGCTTCGGTTCAGTGATGTCGCTTACACGAAAATTGTGAGCGAATCGCAAGTGGAACATTCGATACCGGGCCTCTGTTCTACCTGCTTCCGACATTGCGTGCACGACTCCACTGACCAAGCAGGACGACATGATCAGACGCTTCACCGCTCTCGCTATTGCCGCAGTCGCGCTGGCTGCCTGTTCCGATAGTCCGACCTCCACCGCTGCATCGCCTGTCCGGGTAGAACCTGCCATGAAATCATCGGCGCTCGTGAGTGCGCCGATTCCGGGACAGTACATCGTGGTGTTCAAGAACAACGTGTTGAACGCGACGGCGATGGCATCGAGCCTCGCACTGCGGCACAGGACAGCGATCGCGCACACGTATACGAGCGCGATCAAGGGCGTCGCGCTCGCGCTCAGCGACTCCGCCGCCGCCGCGATGCGGGCCGATCCGAACGTCGCGTACGTCGAGCAGGATCAGACGGTGACGCTGACGTCAATGCAGACCAACGCACCGTGGAACCTCGATCGCATCGACCAGCGGGCGTTGCCGCTGAGCACGACGTACACCCCAAACGCCGACGGCACGGGCGTGACGGTGTACATCATGGACTCCGGGATCAACTACGCGCACGTGGAGTTTGGCGGACGCGCGGTGCCGGGCGCGGACTTCGTGAGTCCGAGCCTCAATGGCGATGATTGCGTCGGACATGGAACGGGCGTGGCGAGCATCGTCGGTGGCGCGACGTACGGCGTCGCGAAGAATGTGCGCCTCGTGTCGCTCCGCGTCGTCGACTGCAGCCTCAACATCTCATCATCGCGGGTCATCGCCGCGATCGACTGGATCGCGGCACATCCGTCGTCGCCTTCGGTCGTGAACATGAGCATGCAGCTCAACAAGTCGACGGCCGTACAGCAAGCGATCCAGAACTCGATCAACAGCGGCGTCGTGTACGCGGTGGCGGCGGGCAATACGGCCGATGACGCCTGCAACTGGACGCCGGCGAACATTCCTGCCGTGCTTACCGTGGCCGCATCCGACGACACGGACGGGTTCGCGAGCTTCTCGAGCTACGGGTCGTGCGTGGACATTGCCGCACCGGGCACCGGCATCAACACGGCATGGATTGGCAGCACCACGGCGGCGCACAGTGGGGGCGGGACGTCGTACTCGTCACCGAACGTCGCCGGCATCGCCGCACTGTATCTCCAGGGCAATCGATCGGCGACCCCCGCACAGGTCAGCGCCGCGATCATCTCGACTGCGACGACGAACGTCCTCCGCAACGTGCCGGCCAATACACCGAACAAGCTGGCCTACACCGGCTTCACCGCGGTGACGAACCAGCCGCCAATCGCACGGTTCACCGTGACGTGCCCGACGCTGCAGTGCACCTTCGACGCGAGCACGTCGACCGACGACGTCGGCATCGCCTCCTACAAGTGGACGTGGGGCAACGGGCGGGGTGAGACACGGGTGAGTCCAGTCGCGAAGAACACCTTCGCGTCGGCCGGCACGTACACGGTCACGCTCACCGTGACCGACGGCAGCGGTCAGGCGAACAGCGTGTCGCAGGCGGTCAAGGTACCGACGTCGACCAACCAGGCACCAATTGCGTCAATCACGTCGCCGTCGAATGGCGCCATCGCCGTGCAGGGTGCGAGCGTCGCCTTTGCGGGAGCGGGAAGCGATCAGGAAGATGGTGCGCTCACGGGCACGTCGCTGACGTGGACGAGCAGTCGCGATGGCCAGATCGGAACGGGGACGTCGTTCTCGAAGACGAATTTGTCGGTTGGCTCGCACGTGATCACGCTGACCGCTCGCGATGCGCAGGGTCTCACCGCAACGGCGACTCGCTCGATCACGATCACGGCGGCGGCGCCGACGAATCAGGCGCCGGTCGCGCGCTTCACCTGGACGTGTGGCGCAGCGGGCTCGCGCAAGTGCAGCGTGAACGGCAGCGCCTCGACCGACGACGTCGTCGTTGCCTCATACACGTGGAACTGGGGCAACGGCAGGAGTGAGACGCACGTCGGGTCCAGCGCCTCCAACACGTGGACGACCTCGGGAACGTACGACATCACGCTCACCGTGAAGGACGGGAGCGGGCTCACCGGAACGGTGACGAGGACGGTTGTGGTGCCGTAGTCACCGCGCTCATTCGGTACACACGCTCATGCGCACTGCACGTCGTTCGCCCGGACTGTAGATTGGCGCCGACACGGAGGTGAGCATGAGCGTGGCGTTTCCAGGAGAGTCCGCCGAGTACCGGGCTGCACGTGATCGGCTGTTGCAACAGGAGATCGAGCTGCGTCGTGCAATCGAAGCGGTCGCAATCGCTCGGCGCAGTCTTCCTCCGGGTCCTCGCGTCACGCAGGACTACGTCTTCCAGGCACTCGGCACCGACGGCGCAGCGGTGGACGTCAAGCTCTCCGAGTTGTTCGCGACCGGGAAGCAGTCGCTCGTGATCTACAACTTCATGTTCCCGCGCTCGTCCGATGACGATCGCCCAGGGCCGAGTGGCGGACGATCGGCGCGGTTGCCGCTGTTCGAGGGTCCGTGATCGTGGCGAGGGCACCGATCGAGCGCATCATGGCCTTCGCGCACGAGCGCGGTTGGCGGAAGCTGCGGCTGTTGTCGTCGGCTGGCAACAGCTGCAAGCGCGACTACATGGCGGAGTCCGCGACGGGCTCGCAGATGCCGATGCTGAATGTGTTTCACAGGGATGGCGATGCGATCCGCCACTTCTGGAGCTCGGAGATGCTCTATGCACCGACGGATCCGGGACAGGATCCGCGACATGTCGACACGCTCGAGTCGCTCTGGAACATCTTCGACCTCACGCCGGACGGGCGGGGAACGACCTGGCACGAGCAGATCAGCTACTAGCGTGCGCGAGTGATTGCGCGTCAAAATTGCAGTGCAGCGACGCACATCTCCACTCACAAGGACTTTCATGTTCTCCGGCGCACATCTGCACCTGCTCGTGAACCACGTGCCGATCATTGGCGCGTTCTTCGCACTCGCCCTGCTCGCCGCCTCGTATCTCTTCGCGCCAGACGTGCTGCGGAAGACAGCGTTCGTCGCCCTGATCGTCGTCGCGTTTGCCGGTCTCGCGTCCGACCTTACCGGCGAACCGGCCGAGAAGGTGATCGACGGTTTTCCGGGCGTGTCGCGAGACGTGATCCATGCGCACGAGGACATGGCGGAGAGGGCCTACCTCATCGGCGGCGTCGTCGGTGTGCTCGCGCTGGGCGGTCTCCTGCGATGGAGACGCACGCCAGTGCCGGCCGGTGCCGCGCTGGTGATGCTCCTCGGCACTGCATTCCTCAGCGGAGCGATGGCATACACGGGGCTGCTCGGTGGACGAGTGCGACATACCGAGGTGCGTCCTGGATCCGTTCCGGCCGACGCGATGACGATCGAGCCTCCGCGAGTGCGCCGACCTGACGGCTGATATCCAGGAGCATCACGCCTGGCGAGACGCGCATCAGGCGGAGTGCCATCGCCAGTCGCGAATATCCGGCATGTCGTCGCCATGCGCTTCCACATAACGCCGATGCTCGGCAAGCCTGGCGTGGCAGTAATCGGCCGCGGCATCCGCTGCCGCGCTGCCCCGTAATCGCGGCACACGAGCGATCACGTCGAGCGCGAGGTGAAAGCGGTCGACGTCGTTGAGCACCGTCATGTCGAAGGGCGTCGTCGTCGTGCCCTCCTCCTTGAAGCCGCGCACGTGCAGGTTGCCGTGATTCGTCCGGCGATACGTGAGCCGATGGATCAACCACGGATATCCGTGGAAGGCGAAGACGATCGGCTTGTCGCGCGTGAACAGCGCATCGAAGGATTCATCGTCCAGACCATGCGGGTGCTCGTGCTGGGGCTGCAGCGTCATCAGGTCCACGACGTTGATCACTCGCATCCGCAGGTCGGGCAGGTGCGTGCGCAGCAGGTCGACGGCGGCGATGGTCTCCAACGTCGGGACGTCGCCCGCACAGGCGAGCACGACGTCGGGATCGCCGAGATCGTTGCTCGCCCATTCCCAGACGCCGAGTCCGCGTGCGCAGTGCGCGATGGCGGCGTCCATGGCGAGCCACTGGGGCGCGGGCTGCTTGCCGGCAACGATCACGTTCACGTAGTGCCGGCTGCGAAGACAGTGATCGGCGACGGACAGCAGAGTGTTCGCGTCGGCAGGGAGATAGACGCGAACGACATCCGCCTTCTTGTTCACGACGTGGTCGATGAAGCCGGGATCCTGATGGCTGGCGCCGTTGTGGTCCTGCCGCCAGACGTGCGACGTCAGCAGGTAGTTGAGCGAGGCAATGGGTTTCCGCCACGGAATGTGGCGAGTCGTCTTCAACCACTTGGCGTGCTGGTTGAACATCGAGTCGACGATGTGGATGAACGCCTCGTAGCACGAGAACAGGCCGTGGCGTCCGGTGAGGAGGTAGCCCTCGAGCCATCCCTGGCAGAGATGCTCGCTGAGCACCTCCATCACGCGGCCGTCGTGCGTCACGTGTTCGTCGGTCGGCAGCAGCTGTGCTTCGAGTATGCGGTCGGTCACCTCGAACACGGCATCGAGTCGATTGGACGACGTCTCGTCAGGACCCATGAGGCGGAAGTTGTGCGCGTCGTCGTTGAGTCGCATGACGTCGCGCAGCATGGTGCCGAGCACACGCGTCGCCTCGCCATCCACCGCGCCGGGCGACGGGACGGACACGGCGTAGTCGCGGAAGTCCGGCATCACGAGGTCGCGTAGCAGCAACCCGCCATTGGTGTGCGGGTTGGCGCCCATGCGCTTCGCGCCGGTTGGTGCGAGCGCCTGAAGCTCGGCGACGAGTGCGCCCGAGTCGTCGAACAGCTCTTCCGGGCGATAACTGTGAAGCCATTCCTCGAGCAGGCGGAGATGTTCCGGGTTCGCGGCAAGCCCTGAGAGTGGCACCTGGTGCGAACGCCACGTGCCTTCCATCTGCTTGCCATCGACGACCTTCGGTCCGGTCCATCCCTTGGGCGATCGCAGCACGATCATCGGCCACCTGGGGCGGTCCGTCAAACCCCTCTCGCGCGCATCTGCCTGCATTCGGGCAATGTCGGTGAGCACGACGTCCATCGTCGCGGCCATCTGCTGGTGCATGTCGTCCGGTTCGTGCCCTGACACGAAGTACGGCTCGTGGCCGAAGCCGCGAAGCAGGGCGGTCAGCTCGTCATCGCCGATCCGGGCGAGCACCGTCGCGCTGGCGATCTTGTAGCCGTTCAGGTGGAGGATGGGGAGGACCGCACCATCGCGCGCCGCGTTGAGGAACTTGTTGCTGTGCCAGCTCGCGGCCAGTGCACCTGTCTCTGCTTCGCCATCGCCGATGACACAACACGCGATCAGGTCGGGGTTGTCGAACGCGGCGCCATAGGCGTGCAGCAGCGAGTACCCGAGCTCTCCGCCCTCGTGAATGGAGCCAGGCGTCTCGGGCGCGGCGTGGCTGGGAATGCCGCCGGGAAAGGAGAACTGTGTGAACAGTCGCGTGAGGCCGGCAACGTCGCGGCCCACGTTCGGATAGACCTCGCTGTACGTGCCCTCGAGATAGGTGTTCGCGACGACACCGGGTCCACCATGTCCTGGGCCCGCGATGAAGAGAGCGTTCAGGTCGCGCGCGCGGATCGCGCGGTTCATGTGCGCGTAGACGAAGTTCAGCCCAGGCGTCGTGCCCCAGTGGCCCAGCAGGCGCGGCTTCACGTGCGCGAGCGTGAGTGGCTCGCGCATCAGGGGATTGGCGCGCAGGTAGATCTGGCCCACGCTGAGGTAGTTCGCTGCTCGCCAGTAGGCGTCGATGAGGCGCAGCTCGTCGTCGGACAGCGGGCGGCGTGCGGTGGATGGCGTCGTGTTCGTCACGGGCGTTCCCGGGTGAAGCGTGGATTCACTGTCTTGTTGCAACGACGGTTCAGTGCGGTGGTGCATGCATCGGAGACGGTGCAGAAGCGACACAAACCGACTGAAGGGAGTGAACTCAGAAAACCAGCAACGCAGTGTCCGTGCAGTTCTCCGCTCACTCCGTCAAATCCCAGAGGGTCAGTTGCGGTTTCGCAGTGTGAGCGATGGTCATGCGCGTGAGCGGGAACGCACCACCTTTGCTATTTCGAGCACCGTGAGCGGGAGCGCTCCCAACGCGAGCAGGGCGAGACCGTCGACGAACGACACACGTTCCGTCTTGAGGAACCCGCCGAGGATCTCGCTGTGCTGGCTCCAGAGCTGCAGGCCGATCGACGCGACGACCACGACGACGAGATTGACGTTGGTGAAGAGCGAAATGCGCCAGACCGGCTTCGTCTCGCTGCGTGCCCCGAACGACCGCAGCAGTTCGGCGAACACGAGTACGGCGAAGGCGTAGCTGCGGGCGACGTCGGTGCTGGCACCGCGGAGCATGAACAGGTATACCGCGAACGCAACGCCGGCGGTGAGCACGCCGGTGAACACCATCGTCCGCAGGAACGCTCGATCGGTGATCCGCTCCGTCCGCGCGCGCGGACGGCGCGTCATCAGGTCGTGGTCGATGGGGTCGGTCGCGAGGCAGAGCGCCGGCAGGCCATCCGTGACGAGGTTGATCCAGAGCAGGTGAATCGGCAGGAGCGGCGCAGGCAGGCCAATCGCGACGCAGACGGTCATGAGCAGCAACTCACTCGTATTGCCGGCGAGGAGGTACTGGAGCGTCTTCCGGATGTTGTCGTAGATGCCGCGGCCTTCCTCGACGGCGGCGACGATCGTGGCGAAGTGATCGTCCGTGATGATCATGTCGGCCGCCTGCTTGGTCACCTCGGTGCCCGCGATGCCCATCGCGATCCCGATGTCGGCGCCCTTGATCGCCGGCGCGTCGTTCACGCCGTCGCCAGTCATGGCCACGATGTCGCCGTTCGCCTGCAGCGCCCGGATGATGCGGAGCTTGTGTGCGGCAGTCACGCGCGCGTACACGCCCACGCCGGGCACGCGTACGCGAAGGACGTCGTCCGTCATCGCGTCGAGATTCGCGCCCGTGACGGCGACGTCGTCGGACGCGATGCCGAGCTCGCGAGCGATGGCCGCTGCCGTCTGTGCGTGATCGCCCGTGATCATCACCACCCGGATACCAGCCGTCCGACAGGTATCGATGGCACTCCTCGCCGCGGGCCTCGGTGGATCGTACATGCCGGTGAGCCCGACGAAGACGAGGTCGCGCTCGATCGCGTCCGCGGAGAAGTCCTCAACGCCCGCATCGAGGTCGCGCAACGCGGAGGCCAGCACGCGCAGCGCACTCGTCGCCATCGCGGAGGTCTGTGCAAGAATCTCCCGACGATCCTGCTCGGTCATCGGCGCGATGCCACTCGCGCCGTACACGTGCGTGCAGCGCTCCAGCAACGGTCCAGGCGCACCATTGACCAGTGCGCGTAACCTTCCATCGGACATCTGGCGGATCATTGCACTCCGCTTGCGATCGGAGTCGAACGGGATGGAGTTCTTCAGGGGCATCTCTCGGTCGATACGCTGCCTGTCGGCGCCGGCCTTTGCGCCGGCCACGAGTAGTGCGCCCTCTGTTGGATCGCCGACGACCGACCAGACTCCGTCCTTCTGCGTCAGGTGCGCGTTGTTGCATCCGACGATGATCGTCGCGAGCTCGAGCAGCGGTGCGATGTGCGCCGGTTCAACCGGCTTGTCGCCGGCTCGGACCTCACCATCCGGACTGTAGCCCTCACCGGTGACGTCATAGTGCTGGCCGGCGACGTACAACACGCGCGCGGTCATCTGCCCAACGGTGAGCGTGCCGGTCTTGTCCGTGCAGATGACGGACGTCGAGCCGAGCGTTTCGACGGCGGCGAGCTTTCGAATCAGCGCGCGGCGACGTGCCATGCGCAGCACGCCGAGCGACAGCGCTACCGTGACGACCGCCGGCAGTCCCTCTGGTACTGCGGCCACCGCCAGGCTGATCGACGTCAACAGCATTTCGAGCGGCGGCGTTCCACGCAGCAGCCCGAGCCCGAACAGCAGTGCGACGATTGCCAACGCGACCCACACGAGAATGCGTCCGAACGAATCGAGCTTGTGCTGGAGGGGCGTATCGTCGTCCGACTGCGCGGAGTCGAGCAGGCCAGCGATGTGTCCGAGCTCCGTGTTCATGCCCGTGGCGACGACGACCGCCTGCCCAGTGCCGGTCGCCACGCTCGTTCCCATGAAGATCATGTTCTGGCGATCACCGAGCGGAACCTCGGGCGCGAGCAGGATGTCCGAGTGCTTCGACACCGTTTCGGATTCACCTGTGAGCGCCGATTCGGTCACCGTGAGAGAATCGGCGTGTAGCAGACGCGCGTCGGCAGCGACGAGGTCTCCGGCCTCGAGCTCGAGCATGTCGCCGACGACGACGTCGCTCGCGGCAATCGAGACGACCTCTTGGTCGCGTCGCACGCGGGCGTGGGGCGCGGTCATCTCCTTCAGCGCGGCGATGGAACGCTCGGCGCTGTACTCCTGATAGAACCCGATCGCCGCATTCAACACCACGATCGCAAGGATGGCGATGGCGTCAATCGCGTCGCCAAGGACACCCGAGATCACGCCGGCGACGATGAGCACCCAGATGATGACGCTCTTCAACTGGGCGAGCAGGATTCGCCAGGGGCTGATCTGCGTGCCTTCCGTCAGCGCGTTGGGTCCGTCCGCGGCGAGGCGGCGGGCCGCCTCCGGCGCGGAGAGTCCGTCACCGGATGCGTGCACGCGGGCGAGCACGTCCTCGCCGGAGGAGTTGTACCAGGGCGGGGATGGCGCGTCCGCGGCCGTGGATGCCGGGACCACCATAGTGTCGCTCACGTGGAGACTCAGCCCTTCGCTGTATGTGGGGGCGGGACGACCATGACGGAGAAGCGACCATCCCGCACGATCTCCGCACTCACACTTCCCAACAGCCAGCGCTCGATGCGGCCATGCCGCGCACTTCCCGCGGCAATGAGATCGCACTTCGCGTCCTCGGCGGCCTCGAGCAACAGCACCGCGGGCGAGCCCGGTCGCTGGTGATGCAAGACAACTGTATCGAATGTCACGGCGGCGCCTGCCAGCTCCTTCGCTGTCTTTGCGAGTGCGGCGTCGACGCCAAGGTCGTGAATCAATTGCTCGCCGTCATCAGGACCTGATTGTGTCGCCGGTGCGGTGTACGCGAGCACCATGTGGGCCGGCTCGCCCACGATTGCGCGCGCCGCGCGAGCGGCGGCGAGACTCGTCGAGCTGAAGTCCAACGCGGCGAGAATGCGGTTGGGCAGGCCCGTGGCGCCGGCGACCACACCGAGCACGGGGCAGGGCGCACGCTGCATCACGTTGCGCGCCGTCTCGTCGTTCACGACGCGATCGATGGGTCCGTGACGACGCAGTCCCATGACGATGAGCGCAGCGTCCAGGCTCTGCGCTGCCCGCACGATGGCGCCGGCGGGAGTTCCCATCACGATGCGAACGGGCCAGTCGATGGGCTCACCGATCTCAGCCGAGAGCTTGGCGCGGAGTGCCCGCTCCTGTGTCTCGTGCACGGCCGCGCCGGCAATGGCGTCGCCCAGAGCGATCGCGAGACCGAGCGGGGCCGGCATGGAGGCAGCACTGGAATCGATGACAGTGACGACATGAACCAGCGCGCCATGCGTCCTTTCCAGCGCGAGTGCGATGCGAACGCTCGCCATCGCTGCCGGCGAGCCGTCTGTAGCAACGAGGACCGGTTGGCCCGCGAGCGCGAAAGATGTCGAGTCGAATGGCGACATGAGACCCTGTGGCGAGAGCGTCGAGCGGGGAGGCCGGACGCGAGAACCCTGACGCCATCAGGATTTGCAAGAACAGCCCCTCGACTGTTCGCTATTGCTCTACAATCGAGCCATCGGGGTGAAAGATCTCCAACGCGGTGTGCGCGCCGAACAGTCCCCACGCCGCCTTCGTCCACTCGGCGACACTCATCTTCCGCGTCGGATCCTGCACGTAGACCGTCGCCTCGGCGCGATCCTCGCCTTCATTCACCGCGATGCGATACTTCGCGTAGCCGCCGTCCTCGAGCTCGCGCTTGTCCGCATGCTGTACATCGCGCTTGCCAGCGGGTGCGTTCTTCGGAATGACCCAGCAATTGTTCAAGAGAGGTCCGTCAGGGGAAGGTACAGAGGGAGTCGCCAGTAAACAGACGATTCAAAATGCGCGCCGTCAGGGCACCGGGTGGATTATACATACCGGCTGCGGAAGTAGGTTCTCCAACGACTCTCCATTGCCCTGGCCAACGCGCTGGACGAAGAGGTAAAGCTGGCGGTCTCGACGCCACGCAACTGGATCATGCGTCGGTTCCCACTGGCGGCGAGGCGGGTCACTTCAGCTCGAGCACGACGAGCGACTTTGCGGGCAGTTGTACGGTGAGGGTGCCACCGGCGAGGCGCGCGCCGTCGAAGGCGACAGGATGCACGGCGTTGGGCTGCTCGAAGGTGTTGTGCGCGGTCATCTGCGTCGCCGTGAGGATCCGGCCGGTCACTGACGACACCGACTGCCCGCGCACGGAGACGTTGATCGTGCGTGCCTGGTTGGGATCGATATTGGTGAGCGTCAGGTGCATCACGCCGGCCTTGTCGCGCGACGCGGTGGCGCTGACGGCGGGCATCGCGCGATCGCCATTCACGTAGCGGCCTGCGTCGAGGGAGATGGGGAGGAGCAGGGCGTCGTGGTGGACCGTGTACATCTCGAAGGTGTGATACGTCGGCGTCAGCACGAGCTTGTCGCCCTGCGTGAGGATCATCGCCTGCAGCACGTTCACCGTCTGCGCGATGTTCGCCATGTGAACGCGATCCGCATGCTTGTTGAAGGCATCGAACGCGACGGATGCGACGAGCGCATCACGCAGTGCGTTCTGCTGATAGAGAAAACCGGGGTTGCTGCCTGGCTCACCCTGATGCCACGTGCCCCACTCGCCAACGATGAGCCACACGCGCTTGCGAGGATCGTAGCGATCCATGATGGCCGACTGGCGCGTGAGCAGGTCGTCGAAGCCGGTGGCCTTCTGCATCAGCTCCGCCCACTCGGCCTCGGTGAAGTCGGTGGCCTTGCCCTTCTTCGCCCACGTGCCGGTGAGGAGATAGTGATGCAGGTCGATGCCGTCGATCATGCGACCGGCCTCGCGCATCATCACTTCCGTCCACGTGTAGTTGTCGTCGCTGGGACCTGTGGCAATCCTGAAGGCGCGCGTGCTGCCGTAGCTGGGAAGGAAGCTCGCGTACCGCTTGTATTCGTTCGCGTAATACTCCGGGCTCATGTTCCCGCCGCAGCCCCAACTCTCGTTGCCGATGCCCCAGAACTTCACGTTCCACGGCTCCTCACGTCCGTTCTTGCGACGGAGATCCGCCATGGGACTCTTGCCGGGATGGTTCACGTATTCCCACCACTCCTGCATCTCCTGCACACCGCCACTGCCGACATTGCCGACGATGAACGGCTCGGCGCCGAGCTTCTGGGTGAGCTCGAGGAATTCGTGCGTGCCGACGCCATTGTCCTCCGTCACGCCACCCCAGTTGTTGTTGACGACACTCGGCCGCTGCGCGCGCGGGCCGATGCCGTCCTTCCAATGGTAGTAGTCGGCGAAGCAGCCACCGGGCCAGCGGAGGTTCGGAATCTTGATCGCGCGCAACGCCTGCACGACGTCTTCGCGGATGCGCCACTCGTTGTTCTGTCGCGTCCAGATGCCGTCGTAGATCAGCCGGCCGAGATGCTCGGCGAAGTGGCCGTAGATGTGACGGCTGATGGTGTCGCGGCCTTGATCGGCGTTGATGATGAGGGTCTGCGGCGACTGGGCCGCCGCGGACCGGAGCGCGAGCGTGACGGCGAGAACGGCAACGGCAAGCGATCGCGCGATCATGAAGACCTCTCAGTGAGTAGGCTCGAAATTGTTGCGGCAAATAACAATCGGCGGGCGACTTCAGGCAATAGATCTCCAATGTGTTCTCACAACGCAGTAATTCCCGGATTCTTCAATTCCGTGATTCCAGCCTTCAATTCAAACAAGCGCGGCAAGTCTACCGGCTTTCACGCGTCGAAAAGCAACACGGACTGATGGCTGGAATCACGGAATTCAGGAATCGGGGGAATGACTGCGTGGGTCGGAACCAAGCGCGCGTCCCTCGACTTCGCTCGGGACGACACCGGATCACCTCGCGCGCTGAAGCTTGCTTTGCACGACCACCACACCGAGCAGAAACCCCCCGCGCAGTACCCACTGCCACCACGGACTGATCGTCCCCTCGAGGTTGAACAGGTTGAAGATCACACCGAGCAACAGCACGCCGATCAGCGTCGCACCGGCGCCGCCTTGGCCACCGGTGAGCAGCGTCCCTCCCACGACAACCGCCGCGATGGCGTCCAACTCCCAGCCGATGCCCGCGACGGGTTGGCCCGCGCCGAGTCGCCCGGCGAGGACGACGCCGGCCAGTCCGGCGAGCAGGCCACTCAGCGCATACGTGCCGATGACCACCCGATCGACGCGCAGTCCCATCAGCCGCGCAGCGTCCTCGCTGTCGCCGACGGCGTAGACGTAGCGGCCGAAACGCGTGTATCGCAGCACGAGCGCGCCGACGAGATACGCGAGAAAGAGCAGGACGATCGGCGTCGGCACGACACCGATACTGCCCCGGCCGAGCCACGTGAGTCCTGCCGCCGATGACGTCACGCCGATGCTCTGCTCGTTGGTCGCCGCGAGCGCGGCACCGCGCGCGGCGATGAGCATCGCCAGCGTGACGATGAACGGCTGGATGCGCGCCTTCGTGATGAGCAGTCCGTTCACGACGCCAAGCAGCGTCGCGGCGCCGATGCCGCCGAGGATGGCGACGAAGGCTCCATGCGGCGCGAGCAGCGCTGCAACGACACCAGCTACCGCCAACAGCGCTCCAACAGACAAGTCGATGCCGCCGCTCAGGATCACGAACGTCATTCCGAGCGCGACGAAGCCGAGCATGCTGTTCTGTCGCAACACGTTCGACAGATTCTCGATCGTGAGGAACGCCTCGTACCGCGCGACGCCCACGATGCATGCGACCACGAGCGCGACGAGTGCGCCACTGCGCTGGAGGCGCCTCATGCGCGCTTGCCGCGCTGCAGATAGACCGCGATGAGGATGATCGCCGCCTTCAGTGCCAGCGACCACGAATACGGCACGAGCAGCATGTTGAAGCTCGTCGCGATGACCTGCATGATCAGCGCGCCGACGACCGTTCCGCCGATCGTCGCGCGCCCGCCGGCCAGCGCCGTGCCACCAACAACGACGGCTGCGATTGCGTCGAGCTCCATGTTCTGCCCGATCTTCGCGGCGTCGCTCGCGCCAAGTCGCGCCGCCACGATCAACCCGGCGATCCCCGAGAGGAATGCGCTCGCCGCATAGACGGTGACGAGCGTCTTCCGCACCGGCACACCCGCGAGCCGAGCGGCTGGCGCATTGCCTCCGACAGCGAGCACATAGCGTCCCATCGTCGTCGCACGGAGCACGAAGACTGCCGCCGCGACAGCGACGACCGCAACGATGACCGGAAGCGGAATCGGACCGAGGTGCCCTCGGCCAAGCGCAAGGAAGAACGGCTGCTCGATCGAGACGAGCTCGCCGTCGCGGCTGATGATCTGCGCGAGCCCGCGTCCGGCAATGAGTGTCGCGAGCGTGACGACGATGGGCTGCACACGTAGCCATGCGATCAACGCGCCATTGAGCACGCCGACCAGCATCGTGCCGATGAGCGCACCGCCGAGCGCGACGGTCGCTCCATACGGTGCCAGCACTGCGGCCATCGCACCGGCGATGGCCATCGTCGATCCGACCGAGAGGTCGACGCCACCGGTCGCGATGACGAACGTCATGCCGATGGCGCAGAGCATCACCGTCGACAGCTGGAGCAACACGTTCCACAGGTTGCTCGCCGTGGCGAAGTTCGGTGTGAAGGCCGCGTTCACCAGCACGAGCACGATGAGCACGACGAGCGCCGCGTATTCGGGAGCCGGCGCGAGCCGCCGCCAGTTCACGAGTCGGCCATCGCGTGGATGATCGCCTCTTCTGAGATCGCCTCCCCTCGCAACTCGGCGACATTGCGTCCGTCGCGCAGCACGAGGACGCGCGAGCTGCCTTCGACGAGCTCCTCCAGCTCCGACGAGATCATCAGCACCCCGAGTCCAGCGTCGGCGAGCTCGTTCAGCAGGTGTTGAATCTCACCCTTGGCACCAATGTCGATGCCGCGTGTCGGCTCGTCGAGGATCAGGAGCTTGGGATCGGTGCACAACCAGCGCGCGAGCAGCACCTTCTGCTGATTCCCACCCGACAGCTCCCGCATCCGCTGATCGGCGCTCGTCGCCTTGATGCCCATGCGCTGCATGAAGCGATCGACGATCTCCGTCTGCCGGCGGCGCGAGACGATGCCGTACTTCGTGAGCAGCGGCAGTGCCGCGAGCGTGAGGTTTTCGCGCACCGACAGATCGGGGATGATTCCTTCCGCCTTGCGATCCTCCGAGACGAAGCCGATGCCGGCGTCGATCGCGTCCTGTGGTGTGCGTGGGGCAAAGCTGGTTTCGCCGAATCGCATCGCGCCGGAATCCGGTGGCGTCGCACCAAAGATCGCGCGTGCCGTCTCCGTGCGGCCGGAGCCGAGCAGACCGGCGAGTCCGACGATCTCGCCTCGGTGAACGCTGATACTCACGCCGCGCAGCCGTGAGCCGTGTGCGAGGCTGTCGGCGCGGAGAAACGGAACACCGTCAGCGATGCGCGAGCGATGGCCCGCGAAACCCGTGACGCCTTCCCGCAACGCATCGCGCGACTTGCCGAGCATGAGACAGACGAGGTCGATGCGCTCGAGTCCCTCGAGCGGCCGAGTCGCGACGAGCTTTCCGTCGCGGAGAACCGTCACGCGATCGCAGACCGCGTACAGCTCATCGAAGCGGTGGCTGATGTAGACGATGGCCGTTCCCTGCTGCTTCAGGCGACGGATCAGGTCGTGAAGGATCCCCACTTCGCGCTCGGAGAGGGAGCTCGTCGGCTCATCGAGCACAAGCACCTTTGCGCCAAGCGACACGCCCCGCGCGATGGCGACCATCTGCTGTCGCGCTGTGTTGAGCGTGCCGAGGGTCGCTTCGGGATCGATGTCGACGTCGAGACCGAGGCTCGCCAGAAGTGCGCGCGTCTCGGCGTTCATGCACGGCCAGTCGATCACGCCCCACCGTCGTGGCTCGCGGCCGAGGAAGACGTTCTCGGCGACGGTGCGCAGGCGAAGGAGGTGGATCTCCTGATGCACGGCGCAGACGCCGGCGGCCTGCGCTTCGGCGGGCGTGTCGAAGTCCACGGCGCTGCCGTCGAGATACATGGCGCCGTCGTCGCGATGGTAGGCGCCCGTCATGATCTTCACGAGCGTCGACTTGCCGGCGCCATTCTCGCCGACCAGCGCGTGGGCCTCGCCGGCGGCTATGGCGAAGTCGACGCTGTCGACGGCGGTCGCCGCACCGAAGCGCTTCGTGATCCCCTCCATGCGGAACAGCGCCGGAGAGGCATGCGGCACCTCAGTAGGCGTCGGCGATGAACTGCTTGACGTTCGCGCGGTCGAAGAAGCGATCGTTGACGAGGATCTTCGCCGGAAGCTTCTCGCCCTTGCGGTACTTCTCGATCGTCTCGAACGCGAGCGGGCCGTAGCGCGGATTGCTCTCGACGGTGGCGCCGAGCTCGCCGCGATCGATGGCCTCGAGCGCGGCGCGCGAGCCGTCGATGGAGACGATGATGACGTCGGTGCCGGGTTTCATGCCCGCCGCGATGAGCGCCTGGATGGCGCCGATCGCCATCTCGTCGTTGTGGGCATAGATGGCGGTGATCTTCCTGCCGAGCGACTGGGCGATGTTCTGCATGACGCCCTGGCCGGTGGCGCGTGCGAAGTTGCCTGTCTGCGAGGCGATGATCTTCATGTCGGGATGCTTGGCGATCTCCTCGCGGAAGCCCTTCGCGCGATCGTCGGCGACGGACGCGCCCGGCGTGCCGGAGAGCTCGACGATGTTGGCGGTGCCCTTCGTCTGTGCGGCGAGCCATTCGCCGGCGCGTCGGCCCTGTTCCTGATAGTTCGACGCGAGCTCGGTGACATAGTCGACACCGGCGGTGCCGGCCGCGGCGCGGTCGACGAGGATGACGGGAATCTTCGCGGCCTTCGCGGCCTGGAGGGCAGGGGTGAGTCCGTCGAAGGTGCGTGGCGCGAGGACGATCATGTCGACGCGCCGCGCGATGAGGTCCTCGACGTCGGCGACCTGCTTGGCGGTCTGTCCTTGCGCGTCGGTGACGACGAGCTGGATGCCGCGCTTGGTGGCCTCGTCGCGGATGCTCTTCGTCTCGGCGAGTCTATAGGGGTTGTCGCTCTCCATCTGCGAAAAGCCGACGACGTATTCGCTGGACTTCTTCCGCGTGCAGCCGCCAACGCTGAGTATTGCAAGGACCAGAAGGGCGGCTCGGCGACAAGAATGAGGCATGATTTGGTTGTGAAGTGGACGCTGGACTGAGTACGCTGTGGCGCGGGCGGTTGTCAAGACATCATTGTCGTCCCGAGCGTCTCGCGAGGGACCCGCTTTCGGCGCTATGCCGAGATGGCGGTGATCGTCTCAGAGATCAGATTCTTCAATTCTTGCATTCTTGCATTCTAGCCGTCGGTTCACGGACCTATGGAACTGATGGCTGGAATTGAAGAATCGAAGAATTAAAGAATCGACCTGATAACGTCGAAAGTGGGGCGCGGCGGCTGCAAAGCAGGTCCCGACACTCGCTGTAGCTGTTGCGGGATGACATTGGCCAATCAAACGGGAAATGACCCATATCGCATTCCGTACGCTCCGCAATCTTGGATTGCTGTCCGCATTCGCAGCCGGGCCGATTCACGCACAAATACTCGCGCAACGGGAGGCAATCCCACTGCCCGAGCATCCTCGGCCCGACTTCCAACGCCCCGACTGGATCAACCTGAACGGCCAGTGGCAGTTCAAGTTCGACGCTGGCAACAAGGGCGAGGGCGCGCGGTGGTTCGCCGGCAGCCTCGCTGCACCGCAGAAGATCCTCGTTCCGTTCTCGTGGGGTGCGCCGCTCTCTGGCGTCGCAGACAGCGCGGACATCGGCTGGTACCAGCGCACCATCACCGTACCGTCGAGTTGGCGGGGCAAGCGTGTCTTCCTCGTGGTCGGCGCGTCCGATTGGAAGACGTCTGTCTGGCTCGGCGACAAGAAGGTTGGCGAGCATCAGGGTGGATACACGCCGTTCTCCGTCGAGCTCACGCCGTCGCTCGCCTACGGCACGCCGCAGCGCGTCACGCTTCGCGTCGACGACACGACGCACCCGTTCAAGCTCGAGGGCAAGCAGGGCTACGGAAAGGCGCGCGGCATGTGGCAGACGGTGTACCTCGAGGCGCGCGGCAGCGATCCACTCGAGTACGTCCATTTCACTCCGGACATCAGGAACGGACGCGTTGCGGTCGAGGCGCAATTGCTCGAACCGGCGCCCAAGGCGATGACGCTCCGGTTGGCATTCACTGCTGAGGGCGGCGTCACTGCGCCGGTACAGCGCATCGCGGCTGGTGCGCGAACGGCGCGCTTCGACGTCGCGATTCCGAACGCACGACTCTGGTCGCCAGAGGATCCATATCTCTATGACGTTGCGGTCACGCTGAAGGGCGAGGGCATCGCAACCGACAGTCTCGACACGTACTTCGGCATGCGCGAGATCTCCGTCGTCGACCTGCCGGGGACGACGTTTCCCTACGTCGCACTGAATGGCAAGCCGATCTACCTGCAGCTCGCGCTCGATCAGTCGTATCATCCGACGGGCTTTTACACGTTTCCCACGGACTCCGTCCTGCGACACGAGATTCTCCAGGCGCGACAGATCGGTCTCACCGGCTTGCGCGAGCACATCAAGATCGAATCGCCGCGAAAGCTGTACTGGGCCGACAAGCTTGGCGTGCTGATGATGGCCGACGTTCCGAACTGGTGGGGTCCACCCGATTCGGCGTCGTTCGCCGAGCATGACTACGCGATGCGGCAGATGATCGCGCGGGACTACAATCATCCGTCGATCTTCTCGTGGGTCGCCTACAATGAAGCGTGGGGACTGCTCTCGAAGGTGAATGGGAGGGACACGTATCTCCCGTCGACGATGCAATCCGTGATCGCGAGCGTGCGTCTCGCGAAGCAGCTCGACCCCACGCGATTGGTGGAGGACAACTCGCCCTGCTGCGGACGAGGGCACACGGTCACGGACCTCAACTCGTGGCACGAGTACCTCCCGGGTTGGCAATGGGAGAACCGTCTCCGCGTCATCAGCGACAGCACGAATCCGTCGTCGCCGTGGAACTTCGAGAAGGGCTACACGCAGGGCCGGCAGCCGATGTTCAACTCGGAGTTCGGCAATGTGTGGGGGTACGAGGGCTCGACCGGCGACGTCGATTGGAGCTGGGACTACCATCTCGCGGTGAATGCGTTCCGTCGTCACGCAAAGCTGTCCGGTTGGCTCTATACGGAGCTCGACGACGTCATCAACGAGTGGAACGGCTACTGGCGCGCCGATCGCTCACGCAAGGAGACCGGGCTCGGTGAGTTGGTGCAGGGCATGACGCTTCGCGACCTCCACGCGCCGATGTACATCGCTGTCGGTTCCGCGATGAGTACTGCAGCGCGCGCTGGAGAGACGATGCAGGTGCCGCTGTATGCATCGTTTCTCTCGGACAGCCGAGCGTACGGTGATTCGTTGACGCTGCGGTTCGAGCTCTATGGATGGAACGCGCTCGGCGAGCGACAGTCGTACTCGACGTCGTCGCGGCGCGTTCCGTTCCGCGCGTGGATGTCGGAGGCGTTGGCTCCCCTGACGGTGACGATGCCCAACGAGCGTGCGGTGGCGGTGCTCACGACGCGTCTCGAGGATGCGAGTGGCACCGTACTCCAGCGGAACTTCACGACGTTTGTCGTCGAGGGAGATGTCCCGCGCGAGATGCAGTTGGCGAATGGTCGCCGTGCGCGCGTCGCCATGGTGAGTCCAACGTCATACAGCGCTTCGAAGTGGACGTCGAAGTCGTGGACGGTGATGGACAGCCTCAAGGCAAATGGCGCGGGGTCGGGCTACTTCGAGTATCGAATTCCATGGCCGGCCGACTTGAAGGCCGCTGATGTCACGCAGGCGACGTTCCTGGTGGAGGCGTCGGCGAAGCGATTGAACGGCAAGGACCGCGACACGACGGCGAAGGACAACGGCGATTACATGCGCGGCGGCGGGCTGCAGGATCCGAGCAAGAACCGGAATGCGTATCCGATGACGGGCACGACGCCGTATCCGAGTGCTGTGACGGTGCGCGTGAATGGTGCAGTGGCCGGTCGCTACGAGTTACCGGACGATCCTGCCGATCATCGTGGGATCCTGTCGTGGCATTCGCAGAAGCGCGACAAGTATCTGCGCGAGGCGGGCTCGTACGGCGAGCTCCTTCATGTGCCGATTCCTGCGTCGGCGCTCGCCGCGGCCGCGCAATCGGGCGTCGTCGTCGTGCGGCTCGAGGTGGATAGCGCGATGCCGGGCGGTCTCGCCATTTACGGTGCACGGTTCGGGCGCTATCCGGTCGATCCAACTGTGGTGTTCGTTCTGCGCTGAGCGGAACGACGCAACGCAGTACGCGCTTCGCGCGCGTCTTCTGCGTTGCAACTCATCAGCTCAGGGCAGACTCACGGCCAGACGAGAGTCGCAACGGCACCAGCCGGAATGGAATAGGGGATCTCCCGATCCCCGCTGCGAATGGCGAACGACACAGGCCCCGGTGACGAGTTGAGGACGATCACCACCTTCGACCCGTCGTCGGCATTCCTGAATGCAACGCTCTGCAGCCCGCCGACGTTCGTGGTCGACGCAATGCGCCGCGCACCTGGCCGCACGAACTTGCTCGCGTGCGCGAGGACGTAGTACTCGACGTTGCGCGTCACCGCGCCCGTCCTCGAGTCGATCGTGATCACCCCACGACAATTCCCGCAGCCGCCGAGGTGCGGACCCGCGTTCTCGTCGAGCGCCAGGTTCCAGTACGCGACGCCTCTCGCCCAGCCGCGGACGCTGTTGATGATCAGCGTACTCACATTCCACTTGAGGTTGTCGGCGAACGACGGCGCCCAGGCACCTCCGGAACACTCGGTGAAGTAGGCGTCCTTCGTGGGATACGCGGCGTGCACCGTCTCCTGCACACTCGGCTCACCGGCATAGCAGTGCCACGCGACGCCACTCACATAGCGACGTGCCACGCTATCCGACAGCACACCGAGCGGCTCGACGGACGCATCCCAATTGTGGTCCCACTCGAGGATGAGTGTCGGGATCCCTTCGCGAGCGAACAGCGGCCCGACGTGCCGTCCGATCAGCTCTGCGCGCTGCTTGGCATCGAGGCGCATGCCCGGATAGTCCGCCGGTTCGAACGCCGGCTCGTTCTGCATGGTCACGGCGAACAGGGGCACACCTTCCGCCGCGTAGGCGCGAATGAACCGCCGGAAATACTCGGCGTACGGGGCATACATCTCCGGCCGCAGCGTGCCTTTCACCAGGCTGCCCGTCGTCTTCATCCACGCCGGCGCGCTCCACGGTGAGCCGACAACCTTGAGCTGCGGATTGATCGCCAACGCCGCCCTGAGCACGGGCAACTTGTCCGCGCGATCCGGCGCGATCGAGAATCGGGCAAGCGAGACATCACTCTCGCCGGCTAACATGTCGTCGTAGGTATAGTGTGTCGACGAGTAGTCCGACGCGCCCATCGGCGTGCGCACGAAGCTCAAACCGATGCCACCATCGCGGCCGAACAACTCGCGCAACACCGCGTCTCGGTGCGTGCCGAGCCTCCTGTTGATCAGCCATGCCGATGCATCCGTCATCCCGGCGCCGAAGCCGACGATCTCCTGATAGCGTGTCGCTTCGTCGACGTCGATCACGAGGCCTGAAGTGCCAGGGGCCGGGACGATGACCACGTCCGGCTCCGGCGACAGCAGTCGCGACTGGTCAGCCGTCGTGATCCACGCATGCGCGACGTCGCTGCCGCTGCGCGTGCCCACGCGACCACCGCACGCAGCGAGCAGGATCGTGAACGCGAGCCAGCCACGCATCGCTCGCACTTACGGCACGACGCCGGCCCGCGGGAACTTCTCGGCACGCATTGCCGCCTGATACGCGAACGACGCCAGCACCACCGCGGCCTGCTTCAGCTCCTCCGGCTTCACACGCTCGTAGAAGTCCATGTTCGTGTGATGCATGCGCGTGTCGTAGCCGACATAGTCCTGGATCGTGTTGAACGCCGGCATGCCGAGCGCGATGAACGAGAGGTGGTCGGTGTTGCCGATCTTCTCGACGATGTTGCGCCGGCCGCCGACATCCTTGAGCGGCGCGAGCCACGAATCGAACAACGCCTTCGCCGCCGAATTGCCTTCGCTGTACCAACCGTAGATCGGGCCCGTGCCAGGGTCGTTGTTGAGATATACCGACAGCTTGTCGCGCGCCTGGGCATTCGCGTCGCCGGCATAGTGCTGCGCAACATAGGCCTTCGAGCCGAGCAGGCCCTCTTCCTCGCCGCCCCAGATGGCCGCGCGAATCGTCCGCTTCGGCGCAATGCCCAGTGTCTTCAGGATCCGCATCGCCTCGATCAACTCGGCCACGGCATCCGCATTGTCCGTTGCACCAGTGGCCGAGTGCCACGAATCGATATGCGCGCCAAGCAGCACGACTTCATCGCCGATCACTGGATCCGTGCCGGGAATCTCCGCGATGACGTTGTAGCCATTGGTGTCGGCGGAGTAGTACTTCGTCTGCACGTTGACGCGCAGCTTCACCGGCACACCGCTCTCGACGGCCCGCGCGATCATGTTGTAGTGCTCCGCGGCGACGATCACCGACGGAATGGAGTTTTCGGGCGATCCGTTGCGATTGCCGAGGACGAACATCGTGCCCTCGGTGCCCTCGGTGGGACGCAGCACGACCCCAGCGCCGAGCTCACGCAGCGTTGCCTGCAACGCCGCGCGCGTGAGCGGACCGGCGGCGACGTTCGCGCGTGGCGCGCCGATCGGCACCGGTTGATCGCTCTCCGTGGGCTGGAGCCGATCCTTCGTGATGAACGCGTCCTGCGGCTTCGTCGCCAACACGATCGCGCCCTTCAGCGAGCCAGCGCGCGCCTTCACCGAGTCCGCGTTGGCGAGCGCTCCAATGTAGACGGGCGACGCCGTGATCTCGCGCGCCATCGACGGCGTCCACGCCTCTGGAAAGCCGATCATCGGGAAGTAGCGCGGCTCGACCATCTCGAGGGTGAACTTCTCGAGCGTCCAACCCTTTCCGTAGGGCCACGACTCCGCATGGACCTTGGAGAGCCCGTATCGATTCAGCGTCGCCACCGACCAGTCGATCGACTGCTTGAACGCCGGACTCCCCGTCAGCCTCGGCCCGATGACGTTCGTGAGGTGATTGAACATCTCGACGACGTGCGAGCGATTCATTCCTTCGTCGCGAATGCGTGCGAGTGTGGCTGCATCCTGTGCGTGGGCGATGTGCGAGCACAGGAGCAGGGCGGTCGCAGCGGCGGAGAGCGTTCGCGTCATTCGGTGTCTCGGGGTGCGGGCGATGCACAAACCTGTCATCCCGCACGAGCAACAGCGAGTATCGGGACCTGTCGTACGTCAATTATAGCCGACGCTGGCCAGCGATCGTCGGCACGACTTCAGGTCCCGAGGCGTCACAGAACATGCTACCTTGGCCGCATGAACGACCTGCTTGCCGCCCGCTCGCAGGTGGGCGAAGGGGACGGCGATCCTCTTCGCCATCGGCGCGGTGTCGGGCACGGTGCTGTCGTTCGAGCTCGGGCTGCTGTGGCCGGGCTTCATGCAGTTTGCCGGACCCTTGATCGGAATGCCGTTCTCGCTGGAGGGCTTCGCCTTCTTTCTCGAGGCGATCTTCCTCGGCGTCTACCTCTACGGCTGGGATCGCGTGAGTCCGCGCGCGCATCTCGCGGCGGGTGCGGTGGTGGCGGCGAGTGGTGCGGCGTCGGCGGTGTTCGTCGTGATGGTCAATGCGTGGATGAACACGCCCACCGGATTCGAAGTGTCTGCCGATGGCAAGTTGCTCAACATCGATCCCATCGCGGCGATGCAGAGCCCTGCGGCATTTCAGCAGGCGTTGCACATGCTGTTGGCGGCGTATGCTGCGACCGGTCTCGCGGTCGCGGGCGTGCACGCACTCGTGCTGCTGCGAGGCGGATCGTCCGCGTTGCACAGGCGTGCGCTCGGCATTGCACTACTCGTCGGCGCGCCGGCGGCCGTGCTGCAACCGCTCTCGGGCGACATCAGCGCCCGCGTCGTTGCGGTGACGCAGCCGGTCAAGCTTGCCGCGCTGGAATCGCAGTGGACGACCGAACGCGGCGCGCCGTTGCGAATCGGCGGCATTCCCGACGCGGAGCACGAACGGATACGCTGGGCGCTCGAGATTCCGTACGGGCTGTCGCTGCTGGCCTTTCACGATCCGCACGCCGAGGTGAAGGGTCTCGACAGCATCGCGAAAGCCGATCGTCCTCCCATCGCCATCGTCCACATCGCCTTTCAGGTGATGGTGGCACTCGGCTCGACGATGGCAGTCGTCGGGCTGTTCGCCGGGTGGGTCGCGTGGCGCCGTCGCGACGTTGCAACGAACAAGACGCTGTTGCGTGCGCTGGTGGTCGTCATGCCATTTGGCTTCATCGCCACTGAGGCCGGATGGATCGTGACCGAGGTGGGACGCCAGCCATGGGTGGTGCAGGGGCTGATGCGGACGTCCGACGCCGTGACGCCGATGCCAGGGCTCGTCGTACCGATGACGCTGTTCACGCTTCTATATGTGGGGCTCGGCGCCATCGTCGTCGCGCTGATGACCTCACTCGTGCGCGAGACGGCCTGATGGACTTCCTCGCGTCGATCGGCCTCCCGGAGATCATCGCCGGCAGTCTCGTCCTCGGCCTCAACGCCTACGTGCTCACCGGCGGCGCAGACTTCGGGGGCGGCGTGTGGGATCTCTTCGCGACTGGTCCGCGCAAGGCAGCACAGCGCGCGCTGATCGCAAAGTCGATCGGTCCGATCTGGGAGGCAAACCATGTCTGGCTGATTCTCGTCGTCGTGATCCTGTTCACGGCATTCCCCGCCGCGTTCGCGACGCTCGGCATCGTGCTGCACATCCCGCTGTCGCTGATGCTGGTCGGCGTGGTGCTGCGTGGGTCGTCGTTCGTGTTTCGGAGCTATGGCGCGCGGGACAAGACGAGCCAGCGACGCTGGGGACGCGTGTTCGCGATCGCGAGCGTCGTGACGCCGGTGCTGCTCGGGACGATCGTGGGTGCGATTGCGTCGGGCGCCGTGGGCGATGCGGCATCACTGCTGCCGGTTGCTGGTACAGCGTCCACGGCCCCTTTCGCGAGAGTTTTCGTCGCGCCGTGGCTCGCGCCATTCCCACTCGCGATGGGTGCGTTGGCGCTCGCGATGTTCGCCTTTCTCGCGGCGGTATATCTCGCGCACGCCGCGACTGACGCCGCCTTGCGCGACGACTTTCGACGCCGTGCACTTGGCGCCGCGGCGGCGATGTTCGTCACCGCATTCGGTGCACTCGGCGTCGCACACATGCATGCGCCGGACATGCGCCGCGAGCTCACCGCGGGGTTCGCGATCTACGTCCAGGTGGCGACGGGAGTCGCTGCGCTCGCGGCGATCTGGGCACTATGGACGCGACGCTGGGCCGTCGCGCGCATCGCCGCGGCCGCACAGGTGTCGCTCATTCTCTGGGGCTGGGTCGTGGTGCAGTACCCGTACGTCATTCCGCCGTCGCAGGCGCTGCGAGCGACGGCCGCGCCGAGGATTGCGCTCGTGCTGTTGGTGTGGGGGCTGGTCGGCGGGAGCCTGATTCTCATTCCGTCGCTGGTCTATCTCTTTCGCACGTTCGCGGCGAGCGATCGCGACGCTTGAAGTGTCATCCCCCCGCCTCGCCGCCATGCAGAGGGCGGCGAGGACGCATGAGGTCGTCGGCCGGCATGGCTGGCGCAGACTTCCAACCCACACTACTCGCGGACCGCCGATTTCCTCCACATATTCGCGCAATCAGTGTTCGATGCGCACTGTCGTGTGAAACGCCAAGGAGGAAACGGTGCAGTCAGCAACAACCTACGACGCAATTGTGGTGGGGTCGGGCATCTCGGGCGGATGGGCGGCCAAGGAGCTCACGGAAAAAGGACTCAACGTCCTCCTGCTCGAGCGCGGCCGGAATGTCGAGCACATCAAGGACTACATCAACGCCACCAAGGCGCCCTGGGAATATCTCCACCGCGGCGGTCGCACCAAGGCAATGGAAGAGGAATACCAGGTCCTCAAGCGCGACTATCCGCTCAACGAGAAGAACCTCGACTTCTGGGTGAAGGACAAGGAGTCGCCCTACACGGAAGTGAAGCGCTTCGACTGGTATCGGGGATATCAGGTCGGCGGCCGCTCCCTCATGTGGGGACGCCAGAGCTACCGGCACTCGGACTTCGACTTCGGCGCCAACGTAAAGGATGGTATCGCGATCGACTGGCCCATCCGCTACGCTGAGATCGCGCCGTGGTACGATCTGGTCGAGAAGCACTCGGGCATCTCCGGGTCACGCGACGGTCTGGCCCAGTTGCCCGACGGACAGTTCCAGCCCGCGATGCCGCTGAACTGCGGCGAAGAGATGGTGGCGTCGAAGCTCAGGAAGGCCTTCAACGGGGCGCGACACATGATCCCGGGCCGCGTGGCGAACGCGACCAAGCAGCTCGAGGGGCGCAATGCCTGCCAGTACCGCAACGCGTGCTGGCTCGGCTGCCCCTACGGCGCGTACTTCAGCACGCAGTCGTCCACGCTGCCCGCCGCCATGAAGACGGGCAAGCTCACGCTCAAGCCGTGGTCGATCGTCAGCGAAGTGATCTTCGACAAGGACAAGAAGCGCGCGAGCGGCGTTCGCGTGATGGACGCCGTCAGCGAAAAGACGACGGACTACTCCGCGAAGGTGATCTTCCTCTGCGCGTCGACGATCAACTCCACGTGGCTGCTCCTCCGCTCCGCCACCGACGTGTGGCCCGGTGGACTCGGCTCGAGCTCCGGTGAGCTCGGCCACAACCTGATGGACCATCATTTCCGCTGCGGCGCCGAAGGGCAGCTCGAGGGAATGGAGGACAAGACATACTTCGGTCGTCGTCCCACCGGCTTCTATATCCCGCGGTACCGTAACCTGTTTGGCGAGAAACGGGACTATCTCCGCGGCTTCGGCTATCAGGGCAGCGCCGGACGCGAAGGCTGGTCGCGCGCGGTGAAGGAGCTTGGCGTCGGCGGAGGGTTCAAGGACCAGATGGCGGAACCGGGTTCGTGGACCATCGGCGGAACGGCATTCGGCGAGATGCTCCCGAACCACGCCAACCAGATCTCGCTCGACAGCACGAAGAAGGACAAGTGGGGCATGCCGGTCATCGCGATCGACTGCGCGACGGGCGAGAACGAGGCGAAGATGCGCAAGGACATGATTGCCGACATGGCCGAGATGCTCGAACAGACCGGCGTGAAGAAGGTGAAAACGTACGACAACGAGTACTTCCCCGGCATGGGCATTCACGAGATGGGCACGGCGCGCATGGGCAAGGATCCGAAGACGTCGGTGCTCAACTCGCACAATCAGGTGTGGGATGCGCCGAACGTGTTCGTCACCGACGGTTCGTGCATGACGTCGGCGGCGTGCGTCAATCCGTCGCTCACGTACATGGCGCTCACGGCTCGCGCGGCTGCCTTCGCCGTGGGTGAGCTCAACAAGCGCAACCTCTGACCGGGCGATCAACATGACAGAGACCGAGGAAATCCGCCTGCTCAATCGTCGCGAGGCCATTCGTCGCGTGAGCTTCATGCTCGGCGGCATCGCGTTCGTCGGCGGGACGAGCCTGATGACGGCGTGCGAGAAGGCCGGCACGCCGAGCGCCGATTCGGCGAAGAATGTCGCGGCGAAGTTCACGCCGGAGGACATCGCGTATCTCGACGAGATCGCCGATACGATCCTGCCGACGACGGCGAAGAGTCCCGGCGCCAAGGCCGCGAAGACCGGCGCGTTCATGGCGCTCATGGTCACCGACAGCTATGGCCCCGACGACCAGAAGCGCTTCCGCGACGGCATGAAGACGCTGGACGACGCGAGCAAGAAGGCGAACAAGGTTGGCTTCATGCAGGCGACGCCGGAGCAGCGCACGGCGCTTCTGACGTCGCTCGACCTCGAGGCGAAGCGCGTGTCCGACGGCAAGGAAGCGGCGGATCGCAAGAAGAAGGGTCTCGCTCCATTGGCGGCCGCGGAGACGGCCCCCGCCGGCGGCGCGCACCTGCCGGATGAACGGCAGGAAGCCCAGATAGGCTCCGAGGCTGGCGGCGCCGCGGCCATCACGGCCGACACGCCGACGCACTACTTCCGCATGATGAAGGAGCTGGCCTGTCTCGGCTTCTTCACGTCGGAGATCGGCTACACGAAGGCGATGCGCTACGTGGAGTCGCCGGGCAGGTTCGATCCCTGCATGCCGTACACGAAGGGTGAGCCGGCGTGGGCACCGCACGCCTGACGAGGAATCACGAACGGAACGCGGCCCGCTGATGTCGAGCGACCCCTTCGGACTGCCGGCAACACCTCGACGCGTGCGAGACATCGCACGCGTCGTTCCGTTGGCACTTCATGTTCGCAGCCGCGCGCTGACGCTGATCGATGCCACGCCTGACACACCGGCGTGGCATCGCTTCGTGTCACGCGTCCTCCTGCTGCTCGGCGCAGGACTCGTGTTGTCGGGCGTGGTCTGCTTCGTCGCGTACAACTGGAACCGCTTCGGCGCGTTTCCGAAGTTCGCGCTCATCGAAGTGGCGATCGTCGGTGCGGCGATCGTCGGGTGGCGCACGCTGCCGAGCCTCAGCGGGCAGGTCGCGCTCTCCGCGGCCGCGGTGCTTGTCGGTCCGCTGCTCGCGCTTTACGGGCAGGTCTACCAGACAGGGGCAGATCCATACGGACTCTTTCTCGGCTGGCTCGCGCTCATCCTGCCGTGGGTGATCGCCGCGCAATTCGGCCCGCTGTGGCTGTTCGCGCTCGGCCTGCTCGACGTGAGCGTGATGCTCTATTGGGGACAGGTGCTGGAGAAGGGCCTCCTTCGTGACGCGCAACCGGTGGTGATCGCGGTCATTCATGCGGTGGCGCTCATCGCGTACGAAGTGCAGCGGAGACTGACGACGCGTCGCACACCGCACCTCATCGCGACGATTGGTTTCGGGGCGCTGCTGATCTCCGCTTCGATCTGGGTGCTGGAGGATCATCGCAGCGGAGCGCATCTGTTGGGAGCGATCGCCTGTGCTGCAGCGATCGTCGCTGCGTTCCACTACTACCGACGCATGCGTCCCGATCGCTACATGGTGACGATTGCGGTCGCGTCCGGGCTCGCGTGGCTTGCCGTCGGCATCGGCAAGATTGTCTTCGACGAGCTGCACCTGGAGGTGGCCGGTGCCTTCGTGATGGCGTTCGTCGTACTCGGCGAAATCGCGCTCGGCCTGCGATGGTACCGTGGCTCGGTGGTGCGATAGCGATGCGAATGACCGTCGGCGAGCTGATGACGCGCCTGCGCAACGAGGGCATTGCGAGCGAGGGCGATATCGGCGCGGTGCGCTCGGTTCTCGATGCGAGCGTCGAGCACGAGATGCCGATCTACCTGCGGGCGCTGGTCGCACTCGGCGCGTGGGTGGCAACGATTCTGCTGATCGTCTTCTTCTACGCCATCCATCTCCTCGATGACAGGACGACGGCCCTCGTGTTCGGCGTCGTGCTGGTCGGCGGTGCCGCGTGGCTTCGACGACGATCCAACGGTGATTTCACGCGACACGCGGCCGTCGCGGCGAGCTTCGCCGGACAGGGGCTCATCGTCACTGCGGTGGAAGCCATCGATCACGGCCAGGGCATGCCGTTCATCGTGGCCGTCCTGATCTCGCTCGTGATGATCGTCGTCTTTCCCGATCCGCTGCATCGGTTCGTCTCTGCGGCTATCGCAGTGGGCGCAACCGCCGCTGCGCTCGTCGTGCTGCATGTCGCGCATGCGTTGGACGTGACGGCGTTGACGGCCGCGTTCGCCTGTGCGTGGGTCTGGCGCGACAGGCCCTGGCGTCGTTCGGATGATCTCACGGAGATGCTCACGCCGGTTGGCTACGGTCTCGCGATCGGGCTCTTCGCCTTGTGTCTGTTCAGCGCCTTCTACTCGACGGTCGGCCATCCCTACGAGCACGCCCCGCAATTTGGCGCGGTGACCACCAATGGCGTCGCCGTGATGCTCGCCGCATTGGTGCTCGTCATCCTGCGCGAGCACGACACGAGCCCGAGCAGCATCGCCGGCGTGGCGATCCTCGTCATCATCGCACTGTTCGCCGCGCTGACGGCGAAGAGTCCCGGCATCATCATCGGCGCCGGCATCCTTCTCCTCGGCTTCGACCGTCGTAACCTCGTGTTGATCGAGCTCGCGTCGGCCTTCCTCATCGTCTTCGGCGCGGCGAACTACTACAACCTCGACCTGACCCTGCTCGAGAAGTCGGGAATCCTCGTCGCGAGCGGTGCACTCTGTCTCGTCGCGCGGCTGTTCGTCGGCAAGCTGCTCGTCGCGGGCAAGGAGGCGTTGCCGGAATGAAGCGCGTCCTCGTTGCGGTGGGCCTGGCCCTGGCACTCTCTGCGCCGAATTACGCGATCTGGCAGAAGGAACGGCTGCTGGCGTCGGGCACGCCGATGTTGCTGGCACTCGCGCCGGTGGACCCGCGGTCGCTCATGCAGGGTGACTACATGCGTCTCGACTATGCCGTCGTGCGATCGCTGACCGAGGGCAAGGACTGGCCGCGCGATGGACGGCTCGTCGTGACGCTGGACTCGTCAGGCGTTGCCCGATTCGTGCGTCGAGATGCGCCGAACATAGCGCTCGCAACGGGCGAGCGACTGCTGCGCTATCGCCGGCGCGGCACCCGAATCAGTGTGGGATCCAATGCGTTCCATTTTCAGGAGGGCGACGCGGCGCGATACGCACGTGCGCGCTTCGGCGAGCTGCGGGTGGACGCGCAGGGAACGAGCGTGCTCGTCGGCCTGCGAGATGCGTCGCGTGTGCCACTGCGCTAACGTGGTGCGGACGAGTAGAGGCACCCGCCTCGCTCACGCCCGCGCGATAACGTCCATATGATATCGCGTCGACCAATCGACTCAGCCCGGATGGCCATGCGCCACACTCGAAGCCTGATCATCGCGTCGGTCGCGCTTGCCGCGTGCAAGCCCGCCCCGCAGGCCGCGGACACCACTGCAAGAGCGGCGGCCGCGCCGGCCATCGTCGTCAACCGCGATAGTGCGCCACACCCGGCGTGGTCGAGGAACGCCGTCATCTACGAGGTCAACATCCGGCAGTACACGCCGGAGGGCACCATCGCCGCCGCCCAGAAGCACCTGCCACGCCTCAAGCAACTCGGCGTCGACATGCTGTGGGTCATGCCCGTGCAGCCCATCGGCAAGAAGAATCGGAAGGGCGTACTCGGCAGCTACTACGCGGTGTCCGACTACCGCGCCATCAACCCGGAGTTCGGTACGGCGGCTGATTTCAAGGCGTTCGTCACCGCCGCACATGCGCAGGGCACCAAGGTGCTCCTCGATTGGGTGCCCAACCACACCGCGTTCGACCATACGTGGATCACCCAGCACAAGGACTTCTACGTCTCGAAGCCCGATGGCACGATCATCAACGCGCGCGACAACGAGGGCCACGACACCGACTGGACCGATGTCGCCGAGTTGAACTACGACAACCCGGCGATGCGGAAGGCGATGATCGCCGACATGCGCTTCTGGCTCGACTCGATGAACATCGACGGCTTTCGCGCCGACGTCGCCGGCGGCGTGCCGATCGACTTCTGGGTCGACGCGAAGCGCGAGTTGTTGACGTCGAAGCCCGACATGTTCCTGCTCGCAGAGTCGGAGGATCCGAAGATCCATGCGGCATTCGACATGACGTACGGGTGGGAGTTCCATCATCTGCTCAACGAGATCGCCCAGGGCAAGAAGACCACCGCCGCGTTGACGCCCTACTTCGCGAAGCAGGACACTGCGTTCGGCAAGTCGGCCTATCGGATGTACTTCACCAGCAATCACGACGAGAACAGCTGGAACGGCTCCGAGTTCGAGCGCATGGGTGCGAACCACATGCCGGCATACATCCTCGCCGCGACCGTCCAGAACTCGATGCCCATGCTGTACACGGGGCAGGAGGCGAGCCTGAAGAAGCGGCTGCGCTTCTTCGAGAAGGACACCATCGATTGGAATGGTCCGTCGCTGGCGAATTTCTATCACGCCGTCTTCGAGCTGAAGCACACGGAGCCGGCGCTCGCCAACGGCCAGTGGGGCGGGGCGCAGACTGCGCTGGCGACCACCGGTGGCGATCGCGTCTATGCGTTCACGCGCACCGTGGGCACGAATACGGTGCTGACGGCGGTCAACTTCGGCGACGCACGCGCGAAGGCATCGTACCAGGGTCTCGCGCAGCCCGGTGACTACACGGACTGGTTCTCGAAGTCGAAGCTGTCACTCGCGGCGCAAGGTAGTGTTGATATTCCCGCGCACGGATACCGGGTGCTGGTGCGCTGAACGTCAAGAACCGAGCGTGTGCGACGAGCTGGAGCCACCAGCCGGAGCGCGAGCGTGAGCGTGAGCCTCCAGCAATGAGCACGTCAGAGCTCGAGCTCTAGCTCGAGCTGAAGCGCGCGCCCTGGTTTGCTCAAAGCTGGAGGCTCACGCTCACGCTCAGCGTATGCCCTACATCCCCGATCGCGCACGCTGGAACTGCACGACCAGATCGGTCGTCGACCACAGCTGCACATCGGATCCCGAGCCGTAGCGAATCGGCACGACGTTGCCGTTCCGCACCTCGTAGCTCCACAGCTCACTGTGAAACCCCGACGCCTCCACCGCCGATAACACCTCGGCTGCAGCGCCACGGAGCTCGCGCCTGTACGCTTCGAGCGAACTCGCATCCGCCATCCGATTCATGACACCGATCAGGAACAAGTTGTTCTCCCGGCCCCACACGACGCGCGGGCTGTGATACCGATCCCGGTCGAGGTCGCGCCACACTGACGGCGACGCATACGCATCGTTCGCCACAACAGGGCCGACGCCCTCCACCAGCAAGCCGACCGGATACTGACGCGCGAACAGCCGCACATCCCGCAGCACCGCCGCCCGCGCCGCCGTATCGGGTACGCGGCGCGGCCCTTCGGTGTCTCCGAGAAAAAGTCGCGTCGCCACGTCACTGTTGGCGACAGGAATCGGACGACCGCTTCCATCGAGCGCGATCGCCAGGAAGTTCAGGCCACTCGTGTCTGCGCGAGAATGGGACAGCGCGGAGGACCAGTACGTTCGATCCGCAACATTCATTGCCGCCAGACGCGCCGCGACCCTCTGGCGCACCTCGGCCGCCGTCAGTGCAACCTCGAAGTGGCGACTCGCCGATTGCCAGGTCGCCACCGCTGCGCCGAGGGCGGCGGGCTCGCGTACGTAGCGGGCAAGCGCGGAGCCCGCTGGCGCAGCGACTGGCAACCGCATCGCACGCAGCACATCGAGAATCTTCGCAACCGACTCCAGCGCATGCGGCGCCCAGATCGCATTGACGTCCATCGCGTAGCGCCCGCCCGCGTAGCCGACGTTGCTGTCGCGCCAACTCTGCGACGCCCATCGGCCCGAGTCGCGCGGCGCAAACGAGATGAGGTTCGACGCAACCGGGCTCGCGGCATACGGCGCCGTCTCACGCGCCACGAGCGCGAGCTCACGCACGAGACGCACGAGCCGCGTTTCGCCTCCGTCGCTCTTGTCGAGCAGGAAGGCGCGCTTGCGCGCGGCCGAGACCTTCTCGTCACTCAGCCAGCGCGCGACGATGATCGGAAACTGGTACTCCGCGTCGATCATGTGGTAGTTCTCGCGCGTGCGGCGGATGTCGCGCAACACGCGTCGCGCGCTGGACAACAGCGTATCGCCTGCCGCAGGTCGTCCGGCGCGTACCCATGCGTCCACGAGCGACGCGTACTCGCTCGCCGCCTCACGCACGGCCTGACCGCCCATCGCCTCCTCGTGGCTGACGTTCCCATTGGGCGACAGCTTCCGCAACACACTGGCGATGACGAACTCATTCATCTCTTCACGCCACACCGGCCGCATCATCAGCGCGGTCATCAGCATGTCTCGGCCGAAGTACGTCGCGTACGTCGGCAGTCCGGCCATGAGCTTTTCGCGCGACACGAGCAACTCGAGGCCACGCACCTGTCGCTCGAGGCGCCGAGCGCGCAGGGCGGTCGATGACGACGCATCGGCCCGTGCGCCTTCCGAGCGCGCACGCGCGATGAACGCCAGGAAATCCGGCGTGAAGATCTCTTTCCGCGTGAGCGGCCTCAGCGCCTTGCCGCTCGTCGTGATGCGAACCGTGAAGGACACATCGTTTCCCGACGTCGCGCGGAACGAGACGGAATCTCCCTGCACGATCACCGCAACACGGTGCGGATCGGTGCGGAACTCCATCACCATCGTGTCGAGACCATCGAGTGACGGCTGCTCGATGCGAATCACCTGCGCCTTGCCACTCGGCGACGACCCGATCGTCGGCTGCATTCGCGCTCGCAGTCCGCTGTAAGTCGACGCGTGCAACAGCGCGAGGTGGCTCGTCTGCTCGGTCGGACTCAACGTCCGCATCGACGCGAACATCCGGTCGACCTCAGGCAGTTGAAACGGCGCGCCCGCGAACGCCGACTTCTGCTTTCCGGCATACTGGAGATCGCGCTCCACGCGCATGGAGCCGAGGAGAAACCACCCGATGTCGACGCGCGCGTTGTGTGCGATGAGCGAGTGCTCGACCGAACGCGAACGCCCGGACTGTGACACGACGGCTCCGTCGCCAAGCCATTGGAGGTCGGCGGCGCTGCCTCTTCCGTCGCGAGCGGTGAATCCAAAGCTTTCATCCTCGGCGTCGGCCCACAGGTGGACGACGCGATCGGCACGCGCATCGAGATAGATCTGCACCGTGTTGCCGCGCGCGTCCTTGAAGAGGCGCGTCTGGTAGCCCAGGTAGGCGGCGCTGTCGTCGAGTCCCTGTTCGGGGAAGCTGAGGACCGGAAGACTCTGCACCGGGGCTTGAAGAGCAGGTCCCTCGCCTGTGGCTCGGGACGACATCCTTTCGCCTGTGGCTCGGGACGACATCCTTTCGCCTGTGGCTCGGGACGACACCAGCTGCGCGAAGAGTGCGAGGGCGATCAGGCTCATGTCGTCCCTGATGACGGTTGGCGTTTCGGACGCCGCTTTGCGGGTGCGGTACGCGTGGCGACCGATCCGAGCTCCACGAGCGTGGTGCGGATGCGGACGTCCATCATCGCGTCGGAGTTGTGCTCGATCATGCCGATGAGGATGTGCGCCGTTCGCTCGCCGACCTCCATGCCCGAGTGCCGCAGATGCGTCACGTTGGGATGCAGAAAGGTCGGCGCCTGGCCGTCGCTGATCGAGATGAGCGACACGTCCTCCGGAACGCGGGTCCCTCGGCGCGCCAGCAGATAGTGGGTGTGCACGAGCAGCTCGTCGGTCATCGCGAAGATGGCGGAGAGATCCGGATGCGCGGCGAAGGCGCGGCTGATCTGCTCGTCGAGCTCGCTCGGGAGCGTCACGCGAAGGATCTGGGTCTCGGCCAGGGGCAGGGCGCGCTCGGCGTGCGCGCGACGGAATCCCTTCAGGCGCATCGCGCCGATCCGCTGGCGCTGGTCGCCGAACACGCCGACCACCCGCGTATGGCCGCGATTCATCAGATACTCCGCCGCCTCGCGACCCGCCTCCTCGTCGTTGATCGTGACCGTCGTGTACTTGGCCGTATCGATCGTCTTGTCGAGCAGCACGACGGGAATGTCGAGCTCGTGCAGCACGTCGAGATGCTGCAGGTCGGCGGTCTCGGACGAGAGCACGAGGAGGACGCCGTCGGCCGAGAGGTGGGTGCAGTACTCGGCGAGCCGCCGCTCCTGCACGATCGAGTTGTCCGACTGGAAGACGATGAGGGAGTAGTCGTTGGCCTGGACGACCCGATTGATCCCCGCGATCAGCGAGGGAACGAAGAACATGTTCATCTCGGGGACGATCAGCGCGATGAGCCGCGAGTGCTTGGCGCGGAGGTACCGGGCGCGGTAGTTGGGGATGTAGCTCATCGCCTGCGCGACGTCGCGGACCCGGACCTTCGTGTCGCCGCTGATGTCGGGGTGATCCGCGAGCGCACGCGAGACGGTCGTCATCGACAGGCCCATCTGCTTCGCGATGTCCTTCATGGTGACGCGCTTTCCGGCCATTCAGGTCCCCGGTCGAGGTTGCCAGCGCAATAGTTGCACTACCGATTGTGCAAGATATGCGCTGAATTAGTCCTGTAAATAGACGAACCGGTGAACAATCTTGCGGCGTTGAACAAACTTTCGGCGGTGACCCGCGCCGCACTCGGCAGGTCTTGCACCCTCATCGAGCGTGAATTCATTTCGGGACCAGCTCCAGAGGCGCGCTAGACCATCAGGACCACGTTCCGCCCGTTCGGCGATTTGCGCTTTCGTATCGCCGAATTACAATCGCGACAGAAAATTTGCACGAAAGGTTGCGAAGCCGCGACGCCGCGGACAATATCGCCGGCATCGGTTCGGCGTAATACCCGATCGGCGCGATCTCTGATCGCTCCGTCACGATCTCCGTTTCGTCGGGGCATCCTCCAAATGCCACGGCCCAGCACCCTCGCGCGCGTCGAGCGCCGCGAGCTCGATCTCTCGTCCACGTGGAGGCAGTCGAATGGCAGTCACCCGATGTGCGCTGGCCGCAATTCTTGGCGGCCTACTCTTCGCGGCGCCGCTTGCCGCACAATCCGGCACCGGCATCATCTCCGGTCACGTCCTCGACTCCGCGTCGCGGCAGCCGCTCTCGTCGGTCAGCATCCGCATCGCCGGCACGCCGAACGGCGTGCTCTCGCAGAACGACGGCAGCTTCGTACTCCGAGGCGTGCAGCCCGGAACGATCCAGCTGCGCGCCACGCGCATCGGATTCGCCGCGGCCTCGAGTCCAGTCACTGTCGTTGCCGGCGCAACCGCGACGGTGAACTTCTCGCTCTCCGCGCGCGCCGCGGTGCTCAGCGACGTGGTCGTCACCGGCTACGGTAGCCAGCGCCGCGAGGCGATCACCGGATCGGTCGCCACCGTCGAGGCGGATCAGGCCAACGTCGGCGTCGTCGGGAATGCGACGCAGCTGCTGCAGGGCCGCGTCGCGGGCGTGCAGATCACGACCAACAGCGGTGAACCGGGCGGCGGCGTCCAGATGCGCGTGCGCGGTGGCACCTCGATTCAGGCGAGCAACGATCCGCTCTACGTCATCGATGGCGTGCCGCTCCAGAACGAGTCCACCGTCGCCGGCGCGAGGATCGAAGGCGTCAGCGCCGCGCTTCCACGCAATCCGCTGAACTCGATCAATCCGAACGACATCGAGACGATGACGGTGCTGAAAGACGCATCGGCCACCGCGATCTACGGCAGCCGAGGCGCCAACGGCGTCGTGCTCATCACGACGAAGCATGGTCGCGCGAACGCATCGGGAATCGAGTACGACACCTACGTCGCCGCGGGCACGGAAGCGCGCCACCTCGACTTCCTGAGCGGCGACCAGTACCGCGCCTTCGTGAACGAGCAGGTCGCGGCGAAGAAGCTCCCCGCGAGCCAGCAGGCGCTGAACGGCACGGCCAACACCGATTGGGAAGACGCCCTGATGCGCACCGGCGTGACGACCAGCCACAACGTCGCCTTCTCCGGCGGATCGCAGCAGACGACCTATCGCGCGTCGCTGAACTACTTCGATCAGAAAGGCCTGGTGCGCGCGAATGGGCTCGCCCGGTACCAGGCGCGACTCAACGCCGACCATTTCGCGTTGAACCAGAAGCTGCGACTGGCGCTGAACCTGATGTCGGCGCGGGTG